>NZ_JBITGS010000005.1:345835-371528 GCF_044457265.1 Streptomyces sp. NPDC050564
TGGGTTCTGACCTGCGGAAACTTGCTCGTGAGCCGGGTCCGACGACAAGCGAGCGGGGGGGGGGGCGCGGGGGGGGGGGGGGGGGGGGGGCCCCCCGGGGGGGGGGGGGGGGGGGGGGGGGGGGCCAACCCCCCCCCCCCGCCCCTGCCCCCACCGTTCACCCCTGATGCTCAGCCACGGCCCGCCCCGGCAATGCCGCGCACAGCCCGGCGCAGAGCACGAACCCGCCCATCACCCAGGGCATCGCCGAGGTCAGCGCCCCCGTCAACCCACCCGACGCATGCCCGAAGAACACGCTCCCGATCACGGCGGCTCCCACAGCCCCACCGAACTGCTGAGCCGTGGAAAAGATCCCGGACGCCCCACCCGCGAGCTCACCCGGCACCGCGGACAGCACCACATTCACCAGCGGAACCACCAGGAACCCCAGCCCCGCCCCCGCCAGCACCAGCCCCGGCACCAGCGGCCACGCCCCGGTGTGCACGGCGGAGGAGTCCTCGACGGCCACCCAGATCCACCCGAAGCCCCCGGCCATCAGCAATGCCCCCGCCCCCAGCACCAGCCGCCCGAACCGCACGGCCAACCCGTCCGCCGCGGGCGCGGTGAGGAAGCCGCCGACCGAGAAGGCCACGGTCAGCACGCCCGCCTGGGTCGGGGTGTAGCCCTCGCTGCCCTGCAGCCAGATCGCGAAGATCAGGAAGAAGCCCTGCATCCCGACGGAGAAGATGAGTTGGACCAGGACGCCCACCGAGAACGCGGGGAGCCGGAAGGCGCGGGAGGGCAGCAGCGGCACCGTCACCGATCCGCGTCTACGCGCCTCGTACACCCCGAGCCCACTCACCGCGAGCACTCCACCGGCGAGGCAGATCCATCCCCACAGCGGCCACCCGTTGCCACGCCCCTGCACCAGCGGAAGCACGATCGCGACGAGCCCGCCGGCGAGGAGCACACTGCCGAGCACGTCGGGCCGCCCGGCGGACCGCTCACGTGTGGCGGGGACGAGGACGAGTCCCGCCATGAACGTGCAGATGGCGACCGGCACGTTCACCAGGAACACGGACCGCCAGCCCCAGCCGAACAGATCCGCATCGGTGAGCACCCCGCCGAGCAGCAGCCCGACCGCGGAGGCGAATCCGGCGACCGCGCCGTACATCCCGAAGGCCGCTCCGCGCTCCTTGCCCTGGAAGAGCGTGCGGAACGAGCCGAGCACCTGTGGCATCAGCACCGCCGCCATCACGCCCTGCACGGCCCGAGCGGCCATCAGCTGTCCCGACGACTGGGCGATCCCGCACCCGAGGCTCGCGAGCCCGAAGCCCGCCGTGCCGGCGAGGAAGAGGAAGCGGCGCCCGAACCGGTCCCCGAGATGCCCGGAGACGATCAGGGTCGCGGCGAAGCCCAGCAGATACGCGGAGACCAGCCACTGCAAGGCGCTCTGTGAGGCGTGCAGGTCACGACCTATGGACGGGATCGCGACGTTCACGATCGTCACGTCCAGCAGGTCCATCAGCGCCGCGACCATCATCACGACGGCGGCGGCCCAGCGACGCGGATACGGCTCCGCGAGGGGTGAGGGGGGTGCTGCTGTGAGGCTCGTGGACATGGCGTCTCCCGTTGCTCCGGATTCGTTCGCTCGACATTTATTTCGTTCGGACTAACGAAAGACTTTCATCGACACAGCCGTGATCGCAAGTCTTTAGTTCGACCGAACGAAATATTTGCTAACCTGGCTCCATGAGCAGCGGAGACAAGCACGCCAAGGGCCACGGGGCCGACACGGGCGACGGAGCCGCCGACGACAGGCGGGCCAAGACGCTGGACCAGCTCATGACCGTGGGGCGCGAGCACAGTGGCGTCACGGTGATGTTCCATTCGGCGGTCGCGGCCAAGCAGGGCCTGAGTGCCACCGAGAGCAAGACCCTCGATCTGCTCCAGCGGTTCGGCCCGCTGACCGCGAAGGACCTGGCCGAACGCACGGGGCTGGCCCCCGCATCCGTCACCGGCCTGGTCGACCGCCTCGAGGGCAGGGGCTTCGTCCGCAGGGTCAAGCACCCGACCGACAAGCGCCGGGTGGTCGTCGAGCTGAACCAGGAGAAGATCGCCGAGCTGGCCGTGTTCTTCGACGACTGGGCGCGCGATGTCATCGAGGCCTGCGAGGAGTTCAGCACGGACGAGCTGGAGACCGTGATCCGCTTCCTGTCCGTCATGTCCGAACAGCAGCGGAAGGCCGCCGCGCGCCTCTCCCGCTAGACACGGAACGGCCCTCCGGCACCCGCACTCCCCATATCCCCCGAACCCGTCGGGCTTTTGCGGACGTCACGCTCCCCCACCGGGAAGGCGCCGCTCGCCCTGGCCTCCGGTTCGGGGGGCGGCACGGGCTCGTTGGCGGGCCCTCCGGTTCGGGGGCCGGCGCGGGCCCGTTGGCGGACGGAGGTCAGCGGCGCGAGGCCGTCCGCGCGGCCGACGAACTCGCCGCCCGGCCCGGGCTGACCGGAGGGGCCCGCACCGTCGCCCTACTGCGCCCCGTACACCGCCCCCGGAGCCTCCGCCTCCGCGAGCAGTTTCAGCGTCGCCTCGCCCGCCTCCGACGGCGTCCACCGTGCGCCCCTGTCCGCGGTCGGGCCCGGTCGCCAGCCCTCCATGACGGTGATCCGCCCGCCTTCGGTCTCGAAGACCCGTCCGGTGACGCCCGCGCTCGCGGCCGACCCCAGCCAGACCACCAGCGGTGAGACGTTCTCGGGCGCCATGGCGTCGAAACCGGCGCCGGGCGTCGCCATGGCCTCCGCGAAGGTCCGTTCGGTCATCCGGGTGCGGGCCGCGGGAGCGATCGCGTTGACCTGGACGCCGTACCGCCCCATCTCGGCGGCGGCGACGAGCGTCAGCCCGACGATCCCGGCCTTCGCGGCGCTGTAGTTGCCCTGCCCGACCGACCCCAACAACCCCGCTCCGCTACTGGTGTTGACGACCCGGGCCACCGGCGTACGCCCCGCCTTCGCCTCCGCCCGCCAGTGCGCCGCCGCATGCTTGAGCGGCAGGAAGTGGCCCTTGAGATGGACACGCAGCACGGCGTCCCAGTCCTCCTCGTCGAGGTTGACGAGCATCCTGTCGCGCAGGAACCCGGCGTTGTTGACGAGCGTGTCGAGGCGTCCGTACGTCTCCAGGGCGGTGCGGATGAGCGATGCGGCGCCCTCGGTCGTCGCGACGTCGCCGCCGTGGGCCACGGCTTCGCCGCCCGCCGCACGGATCTCGCCGGCGACCTGCCGGGCAGGATTGTCCGGTCCCGGCATGCCGTCGAGGCCGACCCCGAGATCGTTGACGACGACGCGCGCGCCCTCGGCGGCGTACGCGAGCGCATGTGCCCGGCCCAGTCCACGCCCCGCGCCCGTGACGATCACGACACGCCCCTCGCACAGCAGCGGTGCGCTCATCTCACTTCTCCTTGTTGGCGGTTGCGGCGTCGAGGAAGGCGGGCAGCTCCCCGCCCCCATGGACGAGCAGCGAGGCCCCGCTGATGTAGGCGGCGGAATCCGAGGCGAGGAAGACGGCGGCCTCGCCGACATCGGACGGCTGGGCGAGACGGCCCAGCGGAACGGTGCGCGCGACGGCGGCGATGCCGTCCTCGCCGCCGTAGTGCAGATGCGCCAGTTCAGTGCGGACCATACCGACGACCAGGGTGTTGACCCTGATGTCGGGGGACCATTCGACAGCCATCGAACGGGCCAGGTTCTCCAGGCCCGCCTTGGCCGCCCCATAGGCCGCCGAGCCTGGTGACGGTCGTGTCCCGCTCACGCTGCCGATCATCACGACCGAGCCCTTGGCCCGCTTGAGGTGCTCGTACGCGGCGATCGACGCGGTCAGCGGGACGGTGAGGTTGAGCTCGATCACGCGCGCGTGCCGCTCGGCGCCCGCCTGTGCCAGCGGCCGGTAGGGCGTGCCGCCCGCGTTGTTGACCAGGACGTCGAGCCGGGGCAGCGCGTCGAAGAAGGCGCGCACGGCGGCCGGGTCGCGCAGATCGACGGCCGCGAAATCGGTTCCCTCCAGGGGCGCCTCGGGCGGCCTGCGCGCACAGACCACGACGTGCGCGCCCGCCCGCGCGAACGCCCGCGCGATCCCGGCCCCGACCCCACGGGTGCCGCCGGTGACGACCACGGTCCTGCCTCCGAGATCCATGGTGTCCACGTTGTCCACAGGGCCTCCCGCGCGGATGCATTCGCTGCTAGCTTCGAGACTGTGCCTAACAAACGTTTGGTGGAAAGGTAGCTGATGCGCCCATGGGTGTCTCCACCTCGTCCCCGGAAAAGGGGATTTCCGTCGTCACGGTCGACTTCCCGCCGGTGAACGCACTGCCGGTGCGTGGCTGGTTCGACCTGGCCGACACCGTCCGCGCGGCGGGCCGCGACCCCGAGATCCGCTGTGTCGTGCTGACGGCCGAGGGGCGCGGCTTCAACGCGGGCGTCGACATCAAGGAGATGCAACGCGACACGCAGGGGCATCGCGCGCTCATCGGCGCCAACCGCGGCTGCTTCGAGGCCTTCGCCGCGGTGTACGAGTGCGAGGTGCCCGTCGTCGCGGCGGTGCAGGGCTTCTGCCTGGGCGGCGGGATAGGGCTCGTGGGGAACGCGGACGCGATCGTGGCGAGCGAGGACGCGACCTTCGGGCTGCCCGAGCTGGACCGAGGAGCGCTCGGCGCGGCCACGCATCTGGCCCGTCTTGTCCCGCAGCACCTGATGCGCGCCCTGTACTACACCTCGCGCACCGCCACCGCCGCCGAACTGCACGCGCACGGCTCGGTGTGGAGGGTCGTGCCGCGCGAGGAACTGCGCGCGGCCGCCCTGGAGTTGGCGCGCGAAATAGCCGTCAAGGACGGTCACCTCATCCGGCTCGCGAAGGCGGCGATCAACGGCATCGATCCCGTCGACGTGCGTCGCAGCTACCGCTTCGAGCAGGGCTTCACCTTCGAGGCGAACCTCGACGGAGTGGCCGACCGCGTCCGTGACACCTTCGGAAAGGAGGCCCCCCAGTGAGCGACAAGACCATGTCGGCCGACGAAGCCGTCGCCCGGCTGGAGAGCGGGATGACCCTCGGCATCGGCGGCTGGGGCTCGCGCCGCAAACCGATGGCGCTGGTGAGAGCGCTGCTCCGCACCGAGATCACCGAGCTCACCGTCGTCTCGTACGGCGGCCCCGACGTGGGCCTGCTGGCCGCCGCCGGGCGGATACGGAAGCTCGTCACCGCCTTCACGACCCTCGACTCGATCCCGCTCGAACCGCACTACCGCGCGGCACGCGAGAGCGGCGCCTTCGAGCTGATGGAGGTCGACGAGGCGATGTTCATGTGGGGGCTGCGCGCCGCCGCGAACCGTCTGCCGTTCCTGCCGGTGCGGGCGGGCATCGGCTCGGACGTGATGCGGGTCAACCCCGGTCTGCGAACGGTCACTTCGCCGTACGCCGACGAGTCCTCCGGGATACGCGAGGAGTTCGTCGCCATGCCCGCGCTGCGCCTGGACGTGGCCCTGGTCCACATGAACCGCGCGGACCGCCTCGGCAACGGCCAGTATCTGGGCCCGGACCCGTACTTCGACGACCTGTTCTGCGAGGCGGCGGACGCCGCGTATGTGTCCTGCGAGCGGATTGTGGACACGGCGGAGCTGACCAAGGAGGCCGCGCCGCAGACGTTGCTGCTCAAGCGGTCGAGCGTGACGGGGGTCGTCGAGACGCCGAACGGCGCGCACTTCACCTCGTGCGTGCCCGACTACGGGCGCGACGAGGCTTTCCAGAGGCTGTACGCCACCACACCACACGCCGAGTTCGCCGAGCGGTTCCTGAGCGGGGACGAACACGCCTACCGCAGCGCCGTCCAGGCCTGGCAGAGGGAGCAGAACCAGTGAGCACGACCCGAGCGGAGACCGAAGCGAAGGCGTCTCGCGCCGAGTACTGCGTGATCGCCTGTGCCGAGGCCTGGCGGGGCAACGGCGAGGTGCTCGCCAGCCCGATGGGCGTGATCCCGTCCATCGGCGCCCGCCTCGCCAAGCGCACCTTCTCGCCCGACCTGCTGCTGACCGACGGCGAGGCGATGCTCGTCGGCCTCGACGGCACTCCGGAGGGCTGGCTGCCGTACCGGCAGCATCTGACGATGGTCACCGGCGGCCGCCGGCACGTGATGATGGGCGCGAGCCAGATCGACCGCTTCGGCAACCAGAACATCTCCTGCATCGGCGACTGGTCCAAGCCCAGGCGCCAGCTGCTGGGCGTGCGCGGCGCCCCGGTCAACACGCTGAACAACCCGACCAGTTACTGGATCCCGAAGCACTCGCCGCGTGTCTTCGTCGAGCGGGTCGACATGGTGTGCGGGGTGGGATACGACCGCGCCGCCGCCGCGGGGCCGAGCGCCACGCGCTTCCATCGCATCCCGCGCGTGGTGACCGACCTCGCTGTCCTCGACTTCGCGACGCCCGACCACTCGATCCGCCTCGCCTCGCTGCACCCCGGCGTCACGGTCGAGCGGGTGAGGGCGGCGACGGGCTTCGCGCTGACAGTCTCCGACGAGGTGCCGTACACCCGTGAACCGACCTTGGAAGAGCTGGAGTTGATCCGCGAGATCATCGACCCTAAGGGCACCCGGTATCGCGAGGTCCCGGACAGCGGCAAGGTCGGGCACTGATGGAGACCGCGCTGACCCGGCTCGTCGGCGTCCGCCACCCCATCGTGCAGACCGGCATGGGCTGGGTGGCCGGCCCGCGCCTGGTCTCCGCCACGGCGAACGCGGGCGCGCTGGGCATCCTGGCCTCCGCGACGATGACGCTCGACCAGCTGCGGGACGCCGTACGAGAGGTCAAGTCCCGTACGGACGAGCCGTTCGGGGTGAATCTGCGTGCGGACGCCGGGGACGCGGGCGACCGGGTGCGGATCATCGTCGACGAGGACGTGCGGGTCGCGTCCTTCGCCCTCGCCCCCTCGCGCGAGCTGATCGCCGAGCTCAAGGAGGCGGGTGTGATCGTCGTCCCGTCGATCGGGGCGCGCCGGCACGCCGAGAAGGTGGCCGCCTGGGGTGCCGACGCGGTGATCGTGCAGGGCGGCGAGGGTGGCGGACACACCGGCGAGGTGGCGACGACCGTGCTGTTGCCGCAGGTGGTGGACGCGGTCGACATACCGGTCGTGGCGGCGGGCGGCTTCTGCGACGGCCGGGGGCTGGTGGCGGCGCTGGCGTACGGCGCGGCGGGCATCGCGATGGGGACACGCTTCCTTCTGACCTCCGACTCGACCGTCCCGGACGCGGTGAAGGCGAAGTACCTGGCGGCCACGGTCAAGGACATCACGGTCACGACGGCAGTCGACGGGCTCCCGCACCGCATGCTGCGCAGCGAACTCGTCGACTCCCTCGAGAGGTCCGGCCGTACGAGCACCCTCGCGCGGGCCGTTCGCCGAGCCGCCGGGTTCCGGAGGATGTCGGGCCTCTCCTGGTCGCAGATGATCCGTGACGGCCTGGCCATGAAGCACGGCAAGGACCTCTCCTGGAGCCAGGTCCTGCTCGCCGCCAATACGCCAATGCTGCTCAAGTCCTCGATGGTGGACGGGCGTACGGACCTGGGGGTGATGGCCTCTGGGCAGGTCGCGGGGGTGATCGAGGACCTGCCCTCGTGCGCGGAGCTGGTCGGGCGGGTGATGGCGGAGGCCGACGTGACGCTGGGCTCCCTGCCGGCGCCCGATGCGTCACTGCCCGCCTGACGTCGGCTCGGAGCCCGACGGAGGGTCCCCACAATGTTTTCGCCCCCTCCGCCCCTACCCGTCCCGGTCCCTGGGTGATGCGCCCCCAGGCCCCCGCTAGAAGTTTGCGCAGTTCCGCGCCCCTACCCACGTGCAGCCGAAAGGCTGGTAGGGGCGAAAAACCCATCGCGTGCACCGGCCGGTTCGGCCGACGCACTCAGGCGGAACCGGAACCGTCCGATGCCTGCTTCGCCGTGCGGCGGTACTCGGCATTGATGCGCTGTGCTTCCTCGAGCTGGTCCTCGAGGATGACGATGCGGCAGGCGGCCTCGACCGGGGTCCCTCTGTCGACCAGCTCGCGGGCGCGAGCAGCGATCCGGAGCTGGTAGCGGGAGTAGCGCCGGTGTCCGCCCTCGGAGCGGAGCGGAGTGATGAGCCGGGCCTCGCCGATGGCCCGGAGGAAACCCGGGGTGGTGCCGAGCATCTCGGCGGCCCGGCCCATCGTGTATGCGGGGTAGTCGTCGTCATCCAGACGATCGCTCAGTGGACTGTCTGCTGTCATGTCACCTCGTTCTGCAACGCGTCGAGGAGCCCTGGTGCCGTACGGCACCAGGGCCCCGAGGAAAATTGAACACCATCTGCCGGCGTTACTGCGCGCCGACCTTCTGTTTCCGACGCCCGGCCCGGGAGAGGGCAGGGAGTACGGGAATCGCGGTTGCGTGACCGGGGACCACCTTCCGTTCCGGGGCCTTGCGGTACCCGGTCCGAACGCTCTCCGGCCGGGCGATCCTGATGGCGTCTACTCCCTCCGTCCTCTGGTGAATCGGTGTGTGTAGAACCGGTACTGCGGTACTGCCCGTGCTCTCCCGCCAGTTCGTGTCTGCCGGGCATCTCCGACTGTGTCAACGAGAGAAACCCTAACCACACACCCAGCCAATGTCTACTCTGACAAACACAGATTTTGGTCGGCACGAGCGCCAAATATCCTCACCTCACCTCTACGGGTGGGTAGCGGGAACGGCCGCTGGATAGAATCGGCTCCCATGTCGAACCCTGACGAGCTGCTCGTCGGCATCTCCGCCATGGTGGAGTCCGGGCAGAGCAATCAGATGTCACTGACCGTGGTTGTCGGTGGTGCTGTCATCACCGGCCGACTGGCTCCCGAAGCCATGTGGAGGGAGCGGGTCTCGGAGGTGCTCAAGGACTCCGACCACCTCGACTCGTTCTCCGGCGTCTTCATCGCAGACCGGCCGCGGGCCCGGGCCAACCGTGGCGAGGCGCCCACGCATCTGCACTTCCATCTCGCCCGGATCCTCCAGGGCAACATCGGAATTCCCGAGACCGGTGGGATGTACCGCGTCGCGATCAAGGACGTCAGCGCCTGGACCGTGGGCGACTTCAGCTACTCCGATCACTGAGACGTCGTACTGAGACGCCGTGTCCGGCGCCTTCTGATGGACAGTGTCGGTCGACCGGAACAACCGGCACAGGACAGCGATGAAGGGCCCTGCCGACGCGCGTCGGCAGGGCCCTTCATCGCTGTCCTGTGCCGGACGCCGTCCGGTGGATCAGCTTCCGGCGATCGTCGTCACACCCCCAGGGGGGTGGGGCTGCCGAGCAGCGCCGAGGCCGTCTCGAGCGGCGTGGGGGCGTGCGAAGCATGCGGGACGGGCGCGGCCTCATGGCCGCTTCGGCAGGTGAAGCCGAGCCGCGCCATGGCCCGGGTGACCTCTCCGCTGGTGAAGTCGCGGCGGTCCTGCCGGGTGATGACTTCGCCCACCTGCTTGACGGGGTAGTGGCGGCGGCCGATGAGCACGGACTCACCCGTGATGGTCTCCGGCTTCACACCCTTCATCGAGGTCAGTACCCCGCTCTTGGTGAGGTCGAACGGGAACCGGGCGATGACGCAGCGCATGATGCCTCACAAGATCACAGGGAAGGAAGAAGGGGACCGGGCCGGCTGGGGTCGGGACGGGGTCGATCAGCGGGACATTGCGAGAGCGCCCAGGGCGGGACCGTGTTCGCCGGCGACGACGGACGGGGCGCCGGGCTGCCGACACCGCGTCGCGTGCCCGGCTCCGGGCGTCGTCGTGGTCACAGGCGGGGCGGACGGCCCGTCGGCGCTGAGGACGTCCCGCAGCCGGAGCCGGTCCGTGTAGGCGGAGCTGTCGCGGACAGCGACGAGCCGGGTCCGGGTGATCGACCCCGTGACCTGCTCATCCCGGTCGCACAGGACCAGAAACCCGACACGAGCACCGACCATGACGGACAGCGCCACCTCGACGGTCATGTCGTCACAGACCTGCGGTCCGGACAGGTCCATGGCCCCGGCCGAAGCCGAGGGGAGGGGGTGTGCGGGGCGTTGCCGAGTCTGGGCCGGTGTCAAAGGATGCCTCCTGCGGGGACGGGCGGATTTTCCGGTCACGACGGGCCGGGCGCGACGGGCTCAACACGACGGTGCGGGCCGTGACGGACTCGGGTACGACGGTGTCGGACGCGACGGTCTAGGCGGCCGCGTCGACGGCGGACGAGCGCTGCGCCGTGCGGCGTGCCGCATCGCCGGTGGACCGGCCCCGGCCGACGCGACCACGCCGGCCGCGGGACGAGGAGGATGCGCTGCGCCGGGGACGTTCCGTGGCCGGCCCGGTGATGGTGACCGGGACGCCCGAGGGCGCCTGGGCACCGGTGATGCGGCTCAGTTCGGCTTCGCCCGAGCGCACCTGGGTGGTCTGCGGGGTGATGCCGGCGGCGGCCATCAGCCGGTTCATGTCGCGGCGCTGGTTGAGGGTCACCAGCGTGACGACGCTGCCGGACTCACCGGCGCGGGCCGTGCGGCCTCCCCGGTGCAGGTAGTCCTTGTGGTCGCTGGGCGGGTCGACGTTCACGACCAGGTCGAGGTTGTCGACGTGGATCCCACGTGCCGCGACATTGGTCGCCACCAGCACCGTCACATGCCCGGACTTGAAGCGGGACAGGGTCCGCGTGCGCTGCGGCTGGGACTTGCCGCCGTGCAGGGCGGCGGCCCGGACACCACTGTTCAAGAGGTGCTCGGTCAACCGGTCCACCGCGTGCTTGGTGTCCAGGAACATGATCACCCGGCCGTCCCGGGCCGCAATCTCGGTCGTCGTCCGGTGCTTGTCCGCGCCGTGCACGTGGAGTACGTGGTGCTCCATGGTGGTGACCGCGCCCGCGGACGGGTCGACGGAGTGGACCACGGGGTCGGTCAGGTAGCGGCGGACCAGCAGATCGACGTTGCGGTCCAGCGTGGCCGAGAACAGCATCCGCTGGCCTCCAGGGCGCACCTGGTCGAGCAGCTCGGTGACCTGGGGCATGAAGCCCATGTCGGTCATCTGGTCGGCCTCGTCGAGCACGGTGACGGCGACCTGGTCCAGGCGGCAGTCGCCACGGTCGATGAGGTCCTTGAGCCGACCCGGCGTGGCGACGACGACCTCCGCTCCCGTACGCAGCGCACCGGCCTGCTTGCCGATCGACATGCCGCCGACCACGGTGGTCAGCCGCAGCCTCACGGAGCGGGCGTACGGAGCGAGGGCGTCGGTGACCTGCTGGGCCAGCTCGCGGGTGGGTACGAGGACGAGGGCCAGCGGCTGCCGCGGCTCGGCGCGTCGGCCGGCCGTACGGGCCAGCAGGGCGAGGCCGAAGGCGAGGGTCTTGCCCGAACCGGTGCGGCCACGGCCCAGTACGTCACGGCCCGCCAGGGAGTTCGGCAGGGTCGCGGCCTGGATCGGGAACGGTACGGTCACGCCCTCGTGGTCCAGCGCGCGCAGCAACTGCGCCGGCATATCGAGATCGGCGAACGCCTCGACGGCGGGCAGTGCCGGGGTGACCGTCTTCGGCAGTGCGAACTCGCCCTGGGGCGAGGTCTGTCGGCGTCCGTGGCCTTCGGGACGGCGCGGGGAGCCGGTGCGGTTTCCGCCCCTCGCGGAGCCCGGATTTCCGGTGCGAGTGCGGGCGAAGCGCTCATTTGTGCGCATGCGGTTCACGTGGAACCTTCCTTGACGTGGCGCGTATCAAGGAATTCCCGCAGAAAACGAGCAGCGCAGAGAATTGCAAGAACGAGCCGAAGAAAATGGGAGCCGAATCGGGTGGGAAATCGGATCGGCGGGGGAGATTACTCGCGGGAGGCTTCGCCGGAGCGCATGGTGCGATTCCTGCGAGGGTGCCGGCCGCTCCGTATGGAGGCCCCGACGGATTTTCGTCCGGAGCTCGGACGGGACCCTGGAGAGTGGGTCGCGAATCCCCTGAAACGCAGCGAGCCGGGACCCGCACCCAAGGTGCGGGCCCCAGCTGCGAAGTACGTGCCGACGTCAGGCGGGAACGATGTTCTCGGCCGTCGGACCCTTCTGACCCTGCGCGATGTCGAACGTGACCTTCTGGCCCTCCGACAGCTCGCGGAAGCCCTGGGCGGCGATGTTCGAGTAGTGGGCGAAGACGTCAGCGCCGCCACCGTCCTGCTCGATGAAGCCGAAGCCCTTTTCTGCATTGAACCACTTCACGGTTCCGGAAGCCATGTTATTTCTCCTTCGGGGCGGTGCTCGGAGTTCACGATGTGTGTACTCCGTGTCGCCGTGATGATCACCCTGCCGGAAATAACCGGAGCCATAAAGAATCCCCACTGGAATGAATTGGTGGGGACACCTGCAAGATTTCGGGAACCACGACTGCAACTGAGATCGAGAGTAGCACGGTGCGATCGGCCGTGCGCGACAAATAACTCCGCCATGCCTGTCGAGTGAGTAATATTCACCGCGCTTCAAGCTCAATTCTCACTTTGCAGGCACAGATATTGGCGTGCCCGGGGCCCATGGTTTCTGCCGAGGATTCGAGGGGCGGCGGCTCGTCGAGATCCCCTCGCGGACCCGCGGTTCCGACCGGCGTCGGCACCGAAGTCCCGTCCACCGGGCGGGACTTCCCGAAGGACCTCATCGAGGCCCGGGACAAGTTCGATGAAGTACGAGGCGAACTGAGGCTCCCGCGATGCCCCACACGCTGCGGGCAATCGGCGGCGAGGACGAGACGATCGCCGAGCTGGAGATGATCGTGGGCTTCGACGACGACCTGGCCGACGAAGCGACCGGGGTCGCCAACCGACTCCACGGCCTACTCACACAGATCCACCCCTCCCCGGAACGGGTCCTGGGACCACGGTTGCAGCACCCGGCCGTCCTTGCCGTGCTCGATCCGTCCGGCCAGACGACGAGCCGACCTGCTCCTCGCGATGCTCTGCGACGGCACCTTCCACGACCCACAACCCGCCCTCATGGGTTGACGAAACCCATAGGGGCACCGCGCGTCACCTCAGAGCCGCTCGATGATCGTCACGTTCGCCTGGCCGCCGCCCTCGCACATGGTCTGGAGGCCGAACCGGCCGCCCGTGCGCTCCAGTTCGTGGAGGAGTGTCGTCATGAGCTTCACCCCGGTGGCACCGAGCGGATGCCCCAGCGCGATCGCGCCACCGTTGACGTTGACCTTCTCCGGATCGGCCCCGGTCTCCTTCAGCCAGGCGAGGACGACCGGAGCGAAGGCCTCGTTGATCTCGACGAGGTCGATGTCGCCGATGGACATGCCGGTCTTCTTCAGGGCGTACGCCGTGGCCGGGATGGGGGCCGACAGCATGCGGATGGGGTCCTCGCCGCGCACCGAGAGGTGGTGGACCCGCGCGCGGGGCGTCAGCCCGTGTTCGCGGACCCCCCGCTCCGAGGCGAGCAGCATCGCGGCGGCGCCGTCGGACACCTGGGAGGAGCAGGCTGCGGTGATGGTGCCGCCCTTGACGACCGGCTTCAGACCGGCCATCTTCTCCAGCGAGGTGTCCCGGCGCGGACCCTCGTCGACCGTGACCTCCCCGTAGGCCACGGCCTCGCGCGCGAAGCGGCCCTCGTCGATGGCACGGATCGCCCGCTGGTGGGAGCGGAGCGCGAACTCCTCCTGGTCACGGCGGCTGATGCCCCACTTGGCGGCGATCAGCTCGGCGCCGTGGAACTGGTTGACGGGCCGGTCTCCGTAGCGCGCCCGCCAGCCCTCGCTGCCCGCGAAGGGCCCCCCGGTGAGACCGAGCGGTTCGGCGGCCTGGCGGGAGGCGAAGGCGATGGGTATCTGCGACATGTTCTGGACGCCGCCGGCGACCACCAGGTCCTGGGTGCCGGACAGCACGCCCTGCGCGGCGAAGTGGATCGCCTGCTGGGAGGACCCGCACTGCCGGTCGATCGTGACGCCCGGCACCTCCTCGGGCAGCCCGGCCGCCAGCCAGCAGGTGCGGGCGATGTCACCGGCTTGCGGCCCCACCGTGTCCAGGCAGCCGAAGACGACGTCCTCGACGGCGGCCGGGTCGACTCCGGACCGCTCGACCAGGGCCTTGAGGACATGTGCTCCGAGGTCGGCCGGGTGGACACCGCTCAGGCCTCCCCCGCGCCGCCCGACGGGTGTGCGGACCGCTTCGACGATGTAGGCCTCGGCCATGACAACTCCCTCGCAGACATGGGTTATTCGCGTACGGAGATCCCGTCGAGGACCATTGACAGGTACTGCCGGGCGATCTCCTCAGGGCTGTGCTGTCCACCGGGCCGGTACCAGGACGCGGCGACCCACACGGTGTCGCGCACGAACCGGTAGGTGAGCCGGATGTCGAGGTCGGCCCGGAAGACCTCGGCGTCGACGCCGCGCTCCAGCGTGCTCAGCCACGCCTTCTCGAAGTTGCGCTGCGACTCGGCGAGGAACGCGAAGCGCTGCTGGGCAGCGAGGTGCTTGGACTCCTTCTGGTAGATGGCAACGGCCGCGCGGTGCCGGTCGATCTCCCGGAAGGACTCGGTGACCAGGGCCTCCAGGGTTTCCCTGGGACCCAGTTCGGCGTCCAGAACGGCGTCGTACCCGTTCCAGAGCTCGTCGAGGAAGGTCCGCAGGATCTCCTCCAGCATCGATTCCTTGGAGTCGAAGTGGTAGTAGAGGCTGCCCGCGAGCATCCCGGCCTCGTCCGCGATCTTGCGGACGGTGGTGGCGTTGTAGCCCTGCTCGGCGAAGACCTCGGCAGCGGTGTCGAGGAGTTCACGTCGCCGCTCCGGCGAGGCGGTCACCTGGGGCTTCTTCTTGGTAGGCACGGTCCCATTGTCGTCCTAGGCGTGCTGGCTGCTGACGGAGACGACCTCGCCCGTCATGTACGAGGAGTAGCCCGACGCCAGGAACACGATCACGTTGGCCACCTCCCAGGGCTCGGCGTGGCGTCCGAAGGCCTCGCGCGCGGTCAGTTCTTCGAGGAGCTCGGGCGTGGTGACCTTGGCGAGGTGCGGGTGCATGGCAAGGCTCGGTGACACGGCATTGACACGCACTCCGTACGCGGCGGCCTCGATGGCGGCGCATCGGGTGAGCGCCATGACGCCGGCCTTCGCAGCGGCGTAGTGGGCCTGGCCGGCCTGGGCGCGCCAGCCGACGACGGAGGCGTTGTTCACGACGACCCCGCCCCCCTCCTGATCCTTGAGCCGGCGCAGGGCTGCCCGGGTGCACCGGAACGTGCCGTTCAGCGTTACGTCGAGCACCTTCGACCACTGCTCGTCGGTCATGTCGACGAGCGCCGAAGTGCCGCCCAGGCCGGCGTTGTTGACGACGACGTCCAGGCCGCCGTGCAGGTCGGCGGCCGTGTCGAAGAGGGTCTGGACCTGGTCCTCGTCGGTGACGTCGCAGGGCAGTGCGGCGACATTCGCGGCACCGAACTCCTCGGCGAGTGCCTGCTCGGTCTCCTTGAGCCTCCGTGTGTGCGCGTCGCTGATCAGCACGCGCGCGCCCTCCTCCAGGAACCTGCGCGCCGTGGCCCCGCCGATGCCCGCGCCCGCCGCTGCGGTGACAACGGCGGTGCGCCCTCGCAGCAGCCCGTGCCCAGGCACGTACTCCGGACCCTCGACGTCTGTCATGTCTGCACGCTAACCTACCAAACACTTGTTAGGGAAGGTTGTCGCAGAGATCACCGCCGAAAGGTGCCGCCGATGGATCTCGCCCGTTCGCCCGCCGATGAGGCGTTCCGCGCCGAGGCCCGGGCCTGGCTCGACGCCCATGTCCCGGCCGTCCCCCTCCCCTCGCTGGAGACCGAGGAGGGCTTCGCCGCGCACCGCGCGTGGGAGGCCGAACTGGCCGCGGACCGCTGGTCGGTGGTGTCCTGGCCGACGGCGTACGGCGGCCGGGACGCGGACATCGTCCGCTGGCTGGCCTTCGAGGAGGAGTACTACGCGGCGGGCGCGCCGGGCCGGGTCAGCCAGAACGGCATCAGCCTTCTCGCGCCGACACTCTTCGACCACGGAACCCAGGAGCAACGCGCGCGCGTGCTGCCGTCGATGGCCACGGGCGAGGTCATCTGGGCACAGGCCTGGTCCGAGCCCGAGGCGGGCTCCGACCTGGCCTCCCTCACCTCGCGCGCGGTGCGCACGGCCGGCGGCTGGCTGCTGAGCGGGCAGAAGACCTGGTCGTCACGGGCCGCGTTCGCCGATCGCGCGTTCGGCCTGTTCCGCAGCGACCCGGACACCCCCAAGCCCCACCAGGGCCTGACCTACCTGATGTTCGACCTCCGCGCACCGGGCGTGACGGTCCGCCCGATCGGCCGTCTGGACGGCAGACCGGCGTTCGCCGAGCTCTTCCTGGACGACGTGTTCGTCCCGGACGACGATGTGGTCGGCGAGCCGGGCCAGGGCTGGCGGGTCGCGATGTCGACCGCGGGCAACGAACGCGGGCTGACGCTGCGCTCACCGGGCCGCTTCCTCGCCGCCGCCGACCGGCTGGTGTCCCTCTGGCGCGCCCGGGCGGACCCCACGGACACGGCCCTGCGCGACCGGGTGGCCGACGCGGTGATCGGCGCCCGCGCCTACCAGCTCTTCACGTACGCCCACGCCTCCCGCTTCCTCGACGGCGAGAGCATCGGCCCGGAGTCCAGCCTGAACAAGGTCTTCTGGTCCGAGTACGACATCGCACTGCACGAGACCGCGCTCGATCTCCTCGGACCGGAGGGCGAGTTGGCGGACACCGCCTGGTCCGAGGGGTACGTCTTCTCCCTCGCGGGTCCCATCTACGCGGGCACCAACGAGATCCAGCGCGACATCATCGCCGAGCGGCTGCTCGGCCTCCCGAAGGGACGCCGCTGATGCGTTTCCTCCTCGACACCGAGCAGCGTGCCTTCGCCGCCTCCCTGGACGCGATGCTGACCTCCGCGGACACGCCCACGGCCGTCCGCGCCTGGGCCGCGGGCGACCACGAGCCGGGCCGCGTCCTGTGGTCCCGGCTCGCCGACGCGGGCGTCTTCGCACTGGCGATACCCGAGGCGTACGAGGGGGTGGGCCCCCTTCCCGTGGAACTGACCGTCGCTTTCCTGGAGTTGGGCCGACACGCGGTGCCGGGCCCCCTGGTGGAGACGGTGGCGACGGCCGCGCTCCTGTCCTCGCTCGGCGAATCGGGCCCGGCCAAGCGCCTCCTGCCGACGCTCGCGTCGGGCGAGGCGGTGGCCACGCTGGGGCTACCGGGCGGAGCGCCGTATCTGCTCGACGGGGATGCGGCGGAAGTGCACCTGGCGGTGCGGAGCACCGGTGAGACCGCCGAATTGCACCTGACACAGGCACCGGTCCACACCTCCACGCCGACCACGACACCGACACCGACACCGACACCGACAACCGTCGACCACACCGACAGCGGCGGCGCGTCGCCCGCATCGCACGACGCGACAAGGCAAGCACGGGTCCGCGGCAGCGGCAGCGGCAGCGGCAGCGGCAGCGGCAGCGGCAGCGGCAGCGGCAGCGGCAGCGGCAGCGGCAGCGGCAGCGGCAGCGGCAGCGGCACAACGGGAGCGGGCGCGCCGGGACATGGGGGCCCTCAGACCTCCGGGGTCTCCGCGCCCCTAGGGAGCCCCGGCACCACCGCGATGCACGGAACCCCCGGCACGCCCGCGACCTCCCGAATTCCCGACACCCCCGCACCCCCCGGCGCGTCCCCTCGTCCCTCCCTCGACCCCGCGCGCCGGCTCACTCGCCCCCTCCCGGGCGGTGAGCTCCTCGCCACAGGGCCCCACGTGGCTCGCGCTGCCGCCCAGGCCCTCGTGTGGGCTCGGCTCGCCACCGCTGCCCAAGCCCTGGGGGTCGGGCTCGCGCTCCTCGACCGGACGGTCGGCCATGTGAAGCAGCGAAGCCAATTCGGGGTACCCATAGGCTCGTTCCAGGCCGTGAAGCACCGGCTGGCGGACGCGAAGATCGCCCTGGAGTTCGCGCGGCCGCTCGTCTTCGGGGCTGCCCTGTCCATGGCCCCGGCCGATGTGGCCGCCGCCAAGGTCACGGCCTGCGAGGCCGCGTACGCCACCGCCCGTACCGCGCTCCAGCTTCACGGCGCGATCGGCTACACGGCCGAGTACGACCTCTCCCTCTGGCTCACCAAGGCCCGCGCCCTGCGCACCGCGTGGGGCAGCCCGGCCGAGTGCCGGGCTGCGGTGCTGGCCGGTCTCAGTGGTGATGGTCCTCGCTCGTGAGCTCCCGGTACTCCTCGACCGTCGGCTTCGGGATCTGCGTATCGGGTCCGTACAGAGCCCGGGCCAATCGGGCGCGCAGCCGGCGGGAGGGGCCCACCCGACGGACCACGCCGTTGGCGTCGACGAGCGGACCCACCTCGTACGGCGGCGCCTGCTCGTGCTGGGTGAGGGTGAACCGCTGCGCCTGCGAGAGCGGTTCGTGGACCTCGACGTACTCGCCGTGCGGGAGCCGCTTGACGATGCCGGACTCGCGCCCGTGCAGCACCTTGTCACGGTCCCGGCGTTGCAGCCCCAGACAGATCCGTTTCGTCACGACGTAGGCGAGCGCGGGCCCGACGAAGACGGCGACCCGTACGAACCAGGTGATCGTGTTGATCGAGAGGTGGAAGTGGGTGGCCCACAGGTCGTTGCCGCCGCCGACCAGCAGGACGGCGTACAGCGTCAGCCAGGCGACGCCGAGCCCCGTGCGGGTGGGTACATTGCGCGGCCGGTCCAGGATGTGGTGCTCACGTTTGTCCCCGGTGACCCACGCCTCGATGAACGGGTAGAGGGCGATGGCGGTCATGATGAGCGGGAAGAGGGAGAAGGGGATGAAAACGCCCAACTGCAGGGTGTGGCCCCAGGCGTTGATCTCCCATCCCGGCATCACCCGGATCAGCCCCTCGGAGAACCCCAGATACCAGTCGGGTTGCGCGCCGGTGGTCACCAGGTCGGGGCGGTAGGGCCCGAAGGCCCACACGGGGTTGATCGTCGCGATCGCGCCCATGATCGACAGCACGCCGAAGACGAGGAAGAAGAAGCCGCCCGCCTTGGCCATGTAGACCGGCATGAACGGCATGCCGATCACGGACTTCTGGTCCCGTCCGGGCCCGGGGTACTGCGTGTGCTTGTGGTAGAAGACCAGGATCAGATGGGCGACGACCAGGCCCAGCATGATCCCGGGCAGCAGGAGTACGTGGATCGGGAAGAACCGCGGAATGATGTCGTGCCCCGGGAACTCTCCTCCGAAGAGGAAGAAGGAGAGGTACGTCCCCACGATCGGGACCGACAGAATGGCGCCCTGCGCGAAGCGGACACCGGTGCCGGAGAGCAGGTCGTCGGGGAGCGAGTAGCCGGTCAGCCCGGTGATCAGGCCGAGCATCAACAGGGTCCAGCCGAACAGCCAGTTGACCTCGCGCGGCTTGCGGAACGCGCCGGTGAAGAACACCCGCATCATGTGCACGAGCATCCCGGCGAGGAAGACGAGCGCCGCCCAGTGGTGGATCTGCCGGATCAGCAGTCCGCCGCGCACGTCGAAGCTGATGTCGAGCGTGGACTCGTACGCCCGCGTCATGATGATGCCGTTCAGCGGCTTGTACGAGCCGTGGTAGACGACCTCGACGCCGCTCGGCTCGAAGAACAGGGTGAGATAGACGCCGGTGAGGATCAGGATGAGGAAGCTGTAGAGGCAGACCTCGCCGAGCATGAACGACCAGTGGTCCGGAAAGACCTTGCGCATGTTGGCCTTGGCCAGCCCGTAGATGCCCAGCCGCCCGTCGGCCCAGTCCGCGAGCCGCTCCCCTTTGCCCACCTCGCCCCGCCGCCCGGTACTCGAGGTCCCCACAGGTGAAGTCCCCGTATCCCGACCGGTGTTGACGTCTCGCACACCCATACGCCGCTCCCCTCGGCCCCCCAGGGTGGCATGGCGTCCGGCCGAAGCCAACGGGGCGTCACGAGCCGAGCTCAGCCCCCTGGGGCACGAGAGCGATGACAGCGGTACGTCCCGTCGCGCGCAGCTCGGCGTCCTCGCCGGTCAGCAGCGCTGCGTCGTACCGCCCGAGGGTCAGTCCGGCCACCTCGGCAGTCCCGTCGAGCACGACGACCAGCACGGCCGGCCCCGCCGGGACGGCGACGGGCAGCCGGGAACGCACGACCCTGACGGTGGGGGCCGCATCGCCGCCCCTGCGCCACATGACGTTGAGGTTCACGACCGGGCCCTTGAGCAGGCGGCAGTCGGTCGGCAGGTCGCCGGGGAAGCCCCTCGGCACATACCGCGTATCGACACGACGATGTTCGCCCCCGACGGTCAGATCCATCCCCTCACCCTCGACCATGGTGAGGATCCGGTCCACCTCGGCGAACGCCGAGAACGGCCCGCCGGCGCCGACGTCGGCGAGGCTCACCCGCCACATGAAATCGCTCATGTCCGCGCCTTCGGGCCAGGCGGCGATCTCACGGGTCACCCCTCCCCCGTTCTTCCAGGGCACGGCGACCCGCTCGGCGGCGGGCAGCGGTCGTACCGTCACTGCACGATCCCCTGCGCCCGGGCCGCCGCCAGCCACTGCGGGAACTCCCCCACCAGCCGGTCGTACAGCTCCCCGTCGGACACCTTCCGCGGATCCGAACCGGCGTGGAAGAACCCGGCGTTGTCGACGACCCGCTTCTGCGGCACCGCCAACTCATCCAGCTTGCGCAGGAATTCGAACTGCCTGCTGCCCGGGTCCCCGAACCCTATGAACTGCCAGAACAGCGGAAGCTTCGCCGCCTTGCACAAGTACCTTTCGGCGGCGAGCTTGTTGATCGGACCGCCGTCGGTCTGGAAGACGACGAGGGCGGGGTCCTTGGAGCCACTGTCCAGGTAGTGGTCGATGACGGCGTCCATGGCGAGGTGATAGCTGGTCTTGCCCATGTGCCCGAGCCCGGCCACGATCCGCTCGACGCGGCCCTGGTGGTTGTCGAGCGCGATGTCGGTGACGGCGTCGATGTCGGTCGAGAAGAAGACGACCGGCACCGTCCCGTCGTCGTCGAAGTGGGCCGCCATGCCGAGCACCCGGTCGGCGAGCGCCTGCACACTGCCGTCCTGGTAGTACGGCTTCATCGACCCCGAGTAGTCGACCACCAGATACACGGCGGCCCGCTGCCCGTTCAGCCCGTGCTTGGTGAGGGAGACTCCCGCGCTCTTGTACAGACTGACCAGCGCGGGCGCGGTCTCCTCCACCTTGGTGAGGCTGATTCCGGCCATGCGGGACTCCCATTGCACGAGGGGTACGGGAGTGCCGAGATTACGTCACCACGGGCACTCCGGCCCCTGCCGTCCCACCCGCACACCGGTGTTCGCTATTTTGTTCGCCGCCGACCCCACCGGCTGATCGTTCCCCCCTTCCCATTGAACTCCGAGGAGCCGGCCGTGGAGCCCGAGTCCGCCGTCACCACCTGCTATCGCCATCCCCAGGTGGAGTCTCATGTGCGCTGTACCCGGTGCGACCGCTACATCTGCCCGGACTGCATGCGCGAGGCGGCAGTCGGCCACCAGTGCGTGGAGTGCGTGAAGGAGGGGGCGCGCTCGATCCGCCAGGCCCGCACCGCCTTCGGTGGCCGGATCTCCGCAGTGCCCCTGGTGACGTACGCCCTGATCGGTCTCAACGTGCTCGCCTATCTGGCCGAGCTGGTGCGTTCGTCGGTGGTGGACCGCTTCGAGATGCTGGGCGCCGGTCTGGTGGGGCCGGACGGCGGCCACTACATGTGGCAGGCCCCGTACCCGTCGGACTTCCACCCCGAAGGCGTCATCGACGGTGAGTGGTACCGGCTGCTGACCGGGGCTTTCCTCCATCTGCCGCCCACCGAGGGCACGTTCGGGATCCTGCACATCGTGATGAACATGGTCTCGCTGTGGAACATCGGCCGGGTCGTGGAGGCCCAGCTCGGCCGCGTCCGCTACATCACCCTCTATCTGCTCTCGGCACTCGGCAGCTCCGTCCTCGTCCTGCTGATCGCGCCGGACACCCCCACGCTCGGCGCGTCCGGCGCGATCTTCGGCCTGGGAGCCGCGTACTACGTGATGGCCCGCCGACTGGGGGCCGATATGCGGAGCGTCAACCAATTCATGGCCGGGCTCCTGGTGTGGCTGGTGGTCTCGGCGTGGATCACCTCCTGGCAGGGCCACCTGGGCGGTCTGCTGGCGGGCGGCGTCGTGACGCTCGCCTACGCGTACGCACCCCGCGACCGCCGCCGCACCCCGATCCAGGCGGCGGCCTGCGCGGGGCTGCTGATCCTGCTGGTGGTGTCGGCGGTAGGCAAGGTGATGGAGCTGAAGAACGGAACGGCGTAGCAACAGACCCGACCGGAAGAGTCCGCGCTCCCCACGCACCCGCACCCATCCGCCCGCGCCCGCCCGCAGTGGCGACGCACGCCCCCACGCACCCGCACCCATCCGCCCGCGCCCGCCCGCCCGCAGTGGCGACGCACGCCCCCAGGCACCCGCGGCCGCCGACGCATGGAAGGGGCCGTGCCCGTACATCACATGCCCCGTCGCTTACGTGGTTGCCAACAGGCAGAGCCATGAAAGCCAAGCGATCTGCCACCGGCGACGGGGCGGATGTACCGGCACGGCCCCGCCCCACCCACCGGCGGAACGAGCGAAGGCGCCGGCACACCGGCCCCCAGCGGAACGCGCGACGGCGCGGCACACCGACCCCCAGCGGAACGCGCGACCGCCCGCACCCCGTGCGCACCCCCCGCCGTACGCTGTGCGCCATGAAACGCGCTGGTTGCCTCCTGTTCGCCGCAGTCCCGCTCCTCGTTACCGCGGCGGTCTACTTCGTCACGCCCGAGCACAAGGACGCGCAGAACGCCAAGGGCAGCACGTCCGCCGCGGAGCAGGCACGTCAGGACGCCAAGTCGCACGCCGAGCGCACGGCCGAGCAGGCGGCCGACGACGAGCTGATCGCGGACCTGCCGCCCGGCCTCGCCGCCCCGGCCAAGAAGGAGCTCGCGCAGCAGATCGTGGCGAGCGCCGAGAACTCCACCCTCGACTGGCGCAGCGCGTACCGCTACATCGAGGACATCGGCGACGGCCAGGGCTACACCGCGGGCATCATCGGCTTCTGCACCGGCACCCACGACCTGCTCACCCTGGTCGAGCGGTACACGAAGGCCCACCCGGACAACGGCCTCGCCCGCTACCTCCCCGCCCTGCGCAAGGTCGACGGCACGGACTCCCACGAGGGCCTCGACGGCTTCCCGGCCGCCTGGCGCAAGGAGGCCGGTGCCACCGCGTTCCGCGCGGCGCAGGACAGCGAACGAGACCGCGTCTACTTCGACCCCGCGGTCCGCCTCGCCAAACTCGACGGCCTCGGCACCCTCGGCCAGTTCATCTACTACGACGCCATGGTGCTGCACGGCCCCGGCACCAGCCCCGACAGCTTCTACGGCCTGCGCGAACGCGCCCTGCGCGAGGCCGACCTGCCTTCCCAGGGCGGCAGCGAGAAGTCGTACCTGGACATCTTCCTCGACATTCGCCGTACGAGCATGAAGTCCAAGAACCCGGACCGCGACACCACCCGCATCGACACGGCCCAACGGCAGTTCGTGTACGACGGGAACCTGGACCTGCACACGCCGCTGAAGTGGAAGGTCTACGGGGAGACGTACCACGTGCCTTGACTTGTACTCCCTCCTGAAGGAGGAAGATTCTGGCCGTCCCACTCGTTGGTGCACTGCTATGCGGCGCGGTTTTCGGGCGGGATTCCGTGACTTCCTGTTTCATCGCGCTGTGCCGGAATAGGTTCTGGTCTTATCGGCGCTCCGCAGGCTGATGCCGCCAGTCCGGCGGCCGTTTTCACGTTCTTTGCGGCGTTGTGGTCCCGGTCGTGCTGGGTGCCGCAGGCGGGGCAGGTCCATTCCCGCACGTCCAGGGGCTTGGGTCCGTCCCGGTGCCCGCAGGCGGAGCACACCTGGCTGGTGGGCTCGAACCGACCGACCTTCACAAAGGTGCGCCCGTACCGCTGCGCCTTGTAGTCGAGCATGGCCACGAACTGGGACCAGCCCGCATCGTGCACGCTCTTGGCCAGCCTCGTGCGCGCGAGTCCGGACACCGCGAGGTCCTCCACCGCGACCGCTTGGTTCTCGCGGATCAACTTCGTGGACAACTGTTGGTGGAACTCCTTGCGCGCGTCAGCCACTTGAGCATGGACCCGGGCAACCTTGAGGCGGGCCTTCTCCCGGTTCCTCGATCCTTTCTGCTTGCGCGACAGCTCCCGCTGCGTCTTCTTCAGCTTCTTCTCCGCTCGGCGCAGAAACCGCGGGGAATGAATCTTCGTGCCGTCCGAGAGGACGGCGAAGTGGGCCAGGCCCAGGTCGACGCCGATCGCGGCATCCGGCTCCGGCTCGTTCCAGCGCTCCTGGTCGGTTTCGGGGTCGGTGTCGATGACGAAGCTGGCGAAGTACCTTCCGGCCGCATCCTTGATCACCGTCACGCTCGATGGCGTCACGGGCAGTTCCCGCGACCACTTGGCCTTGATCTCCCCGATCTTCGGCAGCGACAGCCGCCCGTTGTCGGTGATCTTCCAGCGGGCGTTCGCGGTGTACCGGATCGCCTGCCTTCGGTCCTTGCGGGACTTGAACCGGGGCGCACCCACCTTCTTGCCCTTGCGCTCGCCCGTGAGAGAGGCGAAGAAGTTCTTGTACGCGGCCTCGGCGTCCCGCAGCGCCTGTTGCAGGACAACCGCGGAGACCTCACCCAGCCAGGAACGTTCTGGAGTGTCCTTGGCCCGGGTAATCAGTGTTTGAGACAGGACGGCAGCGGTCGGGAAAGGCTCCTTGGCCACGCGCGCCTGTTCACGGGCGCGTACCGCGTCGTTGAACACGACACGGGCGCACCCGAACGCCCGTGCCAGCGCGCTGCGTTGGCTGGACTCCGGGTACAGGCGCTGTACCGAAGCTGCATGACGGGCATCCTACGTACCTGGGCTATGGCTGACATGGAGAAGATTCGCACTGGTATACAGCGTGCATTCGTGTGCCACGTCCACTTGGCTTTCGTGACTAAGTTTCGGCACAAGGAGTTCAAGGACGTTCATCTTCGGCGCATGGAGGAGATCATGCGAGCCGTGCGCGAGGACTTCGAGTGCGAGCTCGTGGAGTTCAACGGCGAGGACAACCACGTCCATCTGCTGGTGAACTTCCCGCCCAAGGTCACCGTGACCAAACTCGTCAATTCCCTCAAGGGCGTCTCCTCCCGGCGCCTGCACCAGGAGTTCGACAACCTCACCCAACACTACTGGCGGGCCAACAAACTCTGGGCGGGTTCCTACTTCGCCGGCACCGTCAGCGGCGCACCCCTCAGCATCGTCAGGCAGTACACCGAGCAACAAAACCGGCCGACCTGACCGGCCGTGCCCGACACGAGGCAGTGGCCCTCCGTGCCACCGAGGGGAGTGCCGGTCAGCCATCGGTCGATGCGGATGAGGTTGATCGCGGTGGCGGCGAAGACGTGGCCGAGCCGGGTTGTGGGCAGGTTGCGGTAGCGGATGCGGCGGAGGCCGGTGACGCGCACGGCCTGGGAGATCGTGCCTTCGACGCCGGCTCGGATCGCGTAGCGGTCCTTCCACTCGTCGGTGCCCTGGGCCTGGCGGACGGCTTCAAGGGCTTCGTAGCGGTCGCGGGGCAGGAAGGTCAGGCCCCTGCCTCGGCGCCCGGAGGGAGGCTTGGTGCACTGCGTCTGCTTGGGGCA
>NZ_JBITGS010000006.1:0-194579 GCF_044457265.1 Streptomyces sp. NPDC050564
GATCACATGGGGCGCGTCCGGCTCGCAGGTCTCCGTCAGGTGCGCCTTGTAGCCGGTCCAGCCCGAGCCGCGCTTGATCCCGTAACGGGCATCGGTGTCATAGGGCGAGCACAGACGCAGCCCTGCTCGAATCACGCCTTCCTCAGCAGAGTCCTGAAGCCCGATGCACTGCGAATGAAACCCGGTAGCGCCTCTCGGCGCGCCCACCAACTGAATACCTTGTAGCCGGCGGCGGATCCCGCACAGTGCGGGGTGGTCCACAGCGCCGGCTTGGCCGGGCTCGCCCGCGTGAACTCGGCGAGCGCGCCTGCTGGTGACCTTCACCGACACCGAACGCCCTTACACCCAGGGCAAGGTGGGCGCGTACACCGAGATGCCACGGTGCAGTTCCAGGGCCTGAAGGTGAGTTGACGAAAAGGCCGCGGCGCCCGCCAACGTCCGGTCGGGGACAAGGCGAGCGCCGTGGTTGTTCCGTACGCCTTTGTACGGGACGTTTTTGAGTGACTGTCAGGTCACGTACGGGAGGTCAGACCAGGGGGGTCAGACCACCAGCGAGCGGTCCGTCGGGCGGATCGGCGCCGGGAGGTCGCTGGCGCCGGTGAGGAAGCGGTCGACGCCACGGGCGGCCGAGCGGCCCTCGGCGATCGCCCAGACGATCAGCGACTGACCGCGGCCGGCGTCACCGGCGACGTACACGCCCGGGACGTTCGTCGCGAACTCGGCGTCACGCGCGATGTTGCCGCGCGCGTCGAGCTCCAGGCCGAACTGGGAGACCACGCCGTTCTCGACGTCCGTGCCGGTGAAGCCCATGGCCAGCGTCACCAGCTGGGCGGGGATCTTGCGCTCCGTGCCCGGCTTCTGGTTCAGCTTGCCGTCGACGAACTCGACCTCGACGAGGTGCAGCCACTGGACGTTGCCGTCCTCGTCGCCCTCGAAGTGGGTGGTGTTGACGGAGTAGACCCGCTCACCGCCCTCCTCGTGCGCGGAGGTGACCTTGTAGAGCATCGGGAACGTCGGCCAGGGCTGGCCCGGGTTCCGCTCCTCGCCCGGGCGCGGCATGATCTCCAGCTGCGTGACCGAGGCCGCGCCCTGGCGGTGGGCGGTACCCACGCAGTCCGCGCCGGTGTCGCCACCGCCGATGACCACGACGTGCTTGCCCTCGGCCGTGATCGGGGGCGCCACGTAGTCGCCCTCCTGGACCTTGTTGGCCAGCGGCAGGTACTCCATCGCCTGGTGGATGCCGTTCAACTCCCGTCCGGGGACGGGGAGATCACGAGCCGTCGTCGCACCGGCGGCGATGACCACGGCGTCGTACCGCTTGCGCAGGTCCGTCGCCTTGAGGTCGCGGCCGATCTCGATACCGGTACGGAAGCGGGTGCCCTCCGCGCGCATCTGCTCGATACGGCGGTTGATGTGCCGCTTCTCCATCTTGAACTCGGGGATGCCGTAGCGGAGCAGGCCGCCGACGCGGTCCGCGCGCTCGTACACCGCGACCGTGTGGCCGGCCCGGGTCAGCTGCTGGGCGGCGGCGAGACCGGCGGGACCGGACCCGATGACCGCGACCGTCTTGCCCGACAGGCGCTCGGGGATCTGCGGGGCGACATCGCCCGTGTCCCACGCCTTGTCGATGATCGAGACCTCGACGTTCTTGATGGTCACGGCGGGCTGGTTGATGCCGAGCACGCACGCCGACTCGCAGGGAGCGGGGCACAGGCGGCCCGTGAACTCCGGGAAGTTGTTCGTGGCGTGCAGGCGCTCCGACGCGGCGGACCAGTCCTCGCGGTACGCGTAGTCGTTCCACTCGGGGATCAGGTTCCCCAGCGGACAGCCGTTGTGGCAGAACGGGATGCCGCAGTCCATGCAGCGCGAGGCCTGCTTGGAGATGATCGGGAGCAGCGAGCCCGGAACGTAGACCTCGTTCCAGTCCTTGACACGCTCGTCGACCGGGCGGGTCCTGGCGACCTCGCGGCCGTGGTTCAGAAAGCCCTTGGGATCAGCCATTGGTCGCCGCCTCCATCATCTTCTCGGTGATCTCGGACTCGGGGAGTCCGGCTCGCTCGGCGGCGTCCTTGGCGGCGAGCACTGCCTTGTACGTGCTGGGGATGATCTTGCTGAAGCGGTCCACGGAGACGGACCACTCGGCGAGGAGCTTCTGGGCGACCGTCGAGCCGGTCTCCTCCGCGTGCCGGCGCACCACGTCGTGCAGCCACTGCTTGTCGGTGTCGTCGAGCTTCTCGACGGCGCCCACGTTGCCGACGTTCACGTTGTCGCGGTTCAGGTCGATGACGTACGCGACGCCGCCGGACATACCGGCCGCGAAGTTGCGGCCCGTCTCGCCGAGGACCACCGCGTGACCGCCGGTCATGTACTCACAGCCGTGGTCGCCCACGCCCTCGGACACGACCGTCGCGCCGGAGTTGCGGACGCAGAAGCGCTCGCCGGTGCGGCCGCGCAGGAAGAGCTCGCCGCCCGTCGCGCCGTACGCGATGGTGTTGCCCGCGATCGTCGAGAACTCGGCGAGGTGGTCGGCGCCCCGGTCGGGACGGACGATCACCCGGCCGCCGGAGAGGCCCTTGCCGACGTAGTCGTTGGCGTCGCCCTCCAGACGCAGCGTGACACCGCGCGGCAGGAAGGCACCGAAGGACTGGCCCGCCGAGCCCGTGAAGGTGATGTCGATCGTGTCGTCGGGCAGACCCGCGCCACCGAACTTCTTCGTCACCTCGTGGCCGAGCATGGTGCCGACCGTGCGGTTGATGTTGCGGATCGCGACCTGCGCGCGGACCGGCTGGGCGTCGGTCGCGGAGTCCGCGGCCAGCGCGTCGGCGGCGAGCTTGATCAGCTCGTTGTCGAGCGCCTTCTCCAGGCCGTGGTCCTGCCCGATGACCTGGTGGCGCACCGCGCCCTCGGGCAGCTCGGGCACGTGGAAGAGCGGGGACAGGTCCAGGCCCTGCGCCTTCCAGTGGTCGATGGCCCGCGCCACGTCGAGGGTCTCGGCGTGGCCGACGGCCTCCTCGATGGAGCGGAAGCCCAGCTCGGCGAGGATCTCGCGGACC
Source organism: Streptomyces sp. NPDC050564 (assembly GCF_044457265.1). NCBI lineage: Bacteria > Bacillati > Actinomycetota > Actinomycetes > Kitasatosporales > Streptomycetaceae > Streptomyces > Streptomyces sp. NPDC050564. The sequence goes on from NZ_JBITGS010000006.1 coordinate 3,054, forward strand.
TCTTCGGCGATGAACTTGAAGAAGTTCACGATGTACTCGGCCTTGCCGGCGAAACGGTCGCGCAGCACCGGGTTCTGCGTGGCGATACCGACCGGGCAGGTGTCCAGGTGGCAGACGCGCATCATGACGCAGCCGGAGACGACGAGCGGCGCGGTGGCGAAACCGAACTCCTCGGCGCCGAGCAGCGCGGCGATGACGACGTCACGGCCGGTCTTCAGCTGGCCGTCGGTCTGCACGACGATCCGGTCGCGCAGGCCGTTGAGCAGCAGCGTCTGCTGGGTCTCGGCGAGGCCGAGCTCCCAGGGACCGCCCGCGTGCTTCAGCGACGTGAGCGGGGAGGCACCCGTACCACCGTCGTGACCGGAGATCAGTACGACGTCCGCGTGGGCCTTGGAGACACCCGCGGCGACCGTGCCGACGCCGACCTCGGAGACCAGCTTCACGTGGATGCGGGCCTGCGGGTTGGCGTTCTTGAGGTCATGGATCAGCTGAGCCAGGTCCTCGATGGAGTAGATGTCGTGGTGCGGGGGCGGGGAGATCAGGCCCACGCCCGGGGTGCTGTGCCGGGTCTTGGCGACCCAGGGGTACACCTTGTGACCGGGCAGCTGGCCGCCCTCGCCGGGCTTGGCACCCTGCGCCATCTTGATCTGGATGTCGTCGGCGTTGACCAGGTACTCGGACGTGACACCGAAGCGGCCGGAGGCGACCTGCTTGATGGACGAACGGCGCGCGGGGTCGTACAGCCGGTCCGCGTCCTCGCCGCCCTCACCCGTGTTGGACTTGCCGCCCAGCTGGTTCATGGCGATGGCGAGGGTCTCGTGCGCCTCCTTGGAGATGGAGCCGTACGACATGGCGCCGGTCGAGAAGCGCTTGACGATCTCGGAGACGGGCTCGACCTCGTCGATCGAGATCGCCGGGCGGTCCGAAGTGAAACCGAACAGGCCACGCAGCGTCATGAGGCGCTCGGACTGCTCGTTCACGCGGTCCGTGTACTTCTTGAAGATGTCGTAGCTGCCGGAGCGCGTCGAGTGCTGGAGGCGGAAGACCGTCTCCGGGTCGAACAGGTGCGGCTCGCCCTCGCGACGCCACTGGTACTCGCCGCCTATGTCGAGGGCACGGTGCGCGGGCGCGATGCCGGAGGCCGGGTAGGCCTTGGCGTGACGCGCTGCGACCTCCTTGGCGATGACGTCGAGACCGGCGCCGCCGATCTTCGTGGCCGTGCCGTTGAAGTACTTCTCGACGAAGGCCTGGTCGAGACCGACGGCCTCGAAGACCTGGGCGCCGCGGTAGGAGGCGACGGTCGAGATGCCCATCTTGGACATGACCTTGAGGACGCCCTTGCCGAGCGCGTAGATCAGGTTGCGGATGGCCTGCTCGGACTCGATGCCCTGCAGGAAGGTGCCCGCGCGGACCAGGTCCTCGACGGACTCCATCGCCAGGTAGGGGTTGACCGCCGCGGCGCCGAAGCCGATGAGCAGCGCTACGTGGTGGACCTCGCGGACGTCGCCCGCCTCGACCAGCAGGCCCACGTGGGTGCGCTGCTTGGTGCGGATGAGGTGGTGGTGGACAGCCGCGGTGAGCAGCAGCGAGGGGATCGGCGCGTGCTCGGCGTCCGAGTGGCGGTCCGACAGGACGATGAGCCGGGCGCCGTTCTCGATGGCGGCGTCGGCCTCGGCGCAGATCTCCTCGAGGCGCGCGGCGAGCGAGTCACCGCCACCGGAGACCCGGTAGAGGCCGGAGAGGGTCGCGGCCTTCATGCCGGGCATGTCGCCGTCGGCGTTGATGTGGATGAGCTTGGCCAGCTCGTCGTTGTCGATCACCGGGAAGGGCAGGGTGACCGAGCGGCACGAAGCGGCGGTCGGCTCGAGGAGGTTGCCCTGCGGGCCCAGTGAGGAGCGCAGGGAGGTGACCAGCTCTTCGCGGATCGCGTCCAGCGGCGGGTTGGTGACCTGCGCGAACAGCTGGGTGAAGTAGTCGAAGAGCAGCCGCGGGCGCTCGGACAGCGCGGCGATCGGCGAGTCCGTACCCATCGAACCGATCGGCTCGGCAGCGGCCTTGGCCATCGGCGCGAGGATGACGCGCAGCTCCTCCTCGGTGTAGCCGAAGGTCTGCTGGCGACGCGTGACCGAGGCGTGGGTGTGCACGATGTGCTCGCGCTCGGGGAGGTCGGAGAGCTCGATCTCGCCGGCTTCCAGCCACTCGGCGTACGGCTTCTCGGCGGCGAGGCCGGCCTTGATCTCGTCGTCCTCGATGATGCGGTGCTCGACGGTGTCGACGAGGAACATCTTGCCGGGCTGCAGGCGGCCCTTGCGGACGACCTTCGCGGGGTCGATGTCCAGGACGCCGACCTCGGAGCCGAGGACGACGAGGCCCTCGTCGGTGACCCAGTAGCGGCCGGGGCGCAGACCGTTGCGGTCGAGGACCGCGCCGACCTGGGTGCCGTCGGTGAACGTGACACAGGCGGGACCGTCCCAGGGCTCCATCATCGTGGAGTGGAACTGGTAGAAGGAACGCCGGGCCGGGTCCATGGAGTCGTGGTTCTCCCACGCCTCCGGGATCATCATCAGCACGGAGTGCGGGAGCGAACGGCCGCCCAGGTGCAGCAGTTCGAGCACCTCGTCGAAGGAGGCCGAGTCGGAGGCGTCCGGCGTACAGACCGGGAAGATCCGCTCCAGGCCCTTGTCGCCGAAGAGGTCCGAGACGAGCTGGGACTCGCGGGCCCGCATCCAGTTGCGGTTGCCCTTGACCGTGTTGATCTCGCCGTTGTGCGCGACGAAGCGGTACGGGTGGGCGAGCGGCCAGCTCGGGAAGGTGTTGGTGGAGAACCGGGAGTGCACGAGCGCGATCGCGGAGGCGAAGCGGCGGTCGGACAGGTCCGGGAAGAAGGGCTCCAGCTGGCCGGTGGTCAGCATGCCCTTGTAGACGATGGTCCGCGCGGACAGCGACGGGAAGTAGACGCCGACCTCGCGCTCGGCGCGCTTGCGCAGCACGAAGGCCTTGCGGTCGAGGTCGATGCCCTCCGAAGCCGACTCACCGTCGGTCACGAAGACCTGGCGGAAGACGGGCATCGTCGAGCGGGCGGTGGCGCCGAGGAGTTCGGGGGCGACCGGGACCTCGCGCCAACCGAGGACGGTGAGGCCCTCGTCGGCGGCGATCGTCTCGATCTGCGAGACGGCGGCGTCGGCGCCGTCCTCGGGCAGGAAGGCGGTACCTACCGCGTACGCACCGGCCTGGGGTAGTTCAAATCCGGCCACCTCGCGGAAGAAGGCGTCGGGGACCTGGGAGAGAATGCCGGCGCCGTCGCCGGAGTCGGGCTCGGAGCCGGTGGCACCGCGGTGCTCCAGGTTGCGCAGAACCGTGAGCGCCTGCTCGACCAGCGCGTGGCTCGCCTCGCCGGTGAGGGTGGCCACGAAGCCGACGCCACAGGCGTCGTGCTCGTTGCGGGGGTCGTACATACCCTGCGCAGCAGGGCGAGCATCCATGAAAGACCAGTTCTGGCCGTTCGTGGAGTGCTGGGACGGCTGGCGCGGCGTACGCATCGGCTCTCCCGTCGTCGTCGTGGCATATGACATCTGCCGAGGGACGACGTTGGCCCTCTGCTGGGGGTGCAAAATTTCACGCAGGTTACATGATGGAGCGATTCTCGGGAACCGGATACCGCGTTCCAACATGCGGACACCGCAGGGGCGCGGCGGGGTACCGCGCGCAGCGGTGGAAATTAGGGGACCTAGCGGACAGATCAGTGACCGTCGGTCCGATTCGCGGCAGGCTTCGTCGCCCGCTACGAGTGGTGCGGAGCAGGCGTCATTGCCCGCGGCGCTTACGGCTCATGCCCGGTGGTTAAGGAATCGAAACCGCCGAGTAACGGCTACTTATGCAGTCCCTTGCATAGGTGCTCGATGCATCATCCTACGGCCGTACCGAAGAAGCTGCCCAGGACGTACGTCACACCCGCCGCGGCACCACCGAGGGCGAGCTGCCGCAGCCCGCTGAACCACCAGGACCTCGCCGTCACCTTGGCCACGACCGCGCCACACGCGAAGAGCCCGATCAGCGCGAGCAGCAGCGCGGGCCACAGGGCGGTCGCGCCCAGCAGAAACGGCAGTACGGGGAGCAGGGCGCCGAGCGCGAAGGATCCGAAGCTCGACACGGCGGCGACGGTCGGGGAGGGCAGGTCGCCCGGGTCTATGCCGAGCTCCTCGCGGGCGTGGATCTCCAGGGCCTGCTCGGGGTCGCGGGAGAGCTGCCTGGCGACTTCCAGCGCGAGCTCGGGCTCGACGCCACGGGCCTGGTAGAGCTCGGCGAGCTCGCGCTCCTCGTCCTTGGGGTGCTTGCGCAACTCCCTTCTCTCCACGTCGAGTTCGGCCTCGACGAGTTCGCGCTGCGAGGCGACGGAGGTGTACTCGCCGGCAGCCATGGAGAAGGCACCCGCGGCCAGACCCGCGAGCCCGGTGATGACGATGGTCTGATGGGAGACGGATCCGCCGGCGACGCCGGTCATGAGGGCAAGGTTGGAGACGAGGCCGTCCATCGCGCCGAACACCGCGGGGCGCAGCCAGCCGCCGTTGACATCACGGTGGGTGTGATTGTCGCGGTGCGCCTCGTGCAGTGTCGCTTCGGTCTCGATGATGGCCATGCGGGTCCCCCAGGTTGCTAAGGTAAGGCTAACTTTGGACGAGTTCTACTTTTCGACAACACTGAACTTACGCTTTTCATTTCCCTCTCGCCAGCAAGGAAAGGCTGGGCTTACCTGCGGCTTTACGTGGCAACGCTCATCCGTGTCGATCTCTGCACAGATGTCGACCGGGTGACGTCACGGCCCGCGAGGCTCCTGTCAACCGCCAAGGTGGGACAGATCCGCAAAGGGTTCCGCGCGCCGAGCTCCGAGCACTGAGCTCCGCGTCCTGACAGGGGCCCTGAGAGGAGAGGCACGTATGGCTTCCATCGCCTGCATTCCCTCGGTCCCGGCGCCGGGGGACGCCGCCGATCTCCGCGAACGGGCGCGCGGTGCGCTGCTCGGACTCGCCGTCGGGGACGCGTTGGGCGCGCCCGCCGAGAACATGAAGCCGTCGGAGATCCGTGCGAAGTGGGGCCGGATCACGGGGTACGTCGACGAGCACCCGGCCGGGACGGACGACACCGAGTACGCGATCTTCTCGGGCCTGCTGCTGGCCCGGCACGGTTCGGCGCTCACCGTGGCCCATGTCGAGTCGGCCTGGCACCAGTGGATCGCGGACCGTGACGAGGGCCCGTTCCGCGGGGCGGGCTTCAGCGAGCGCGGCACGCTGGAAAACCTGCGCCGCGGCCTGGCCGCCCCCATCTCGGCGCAACACCGGCACGCCTGGAGTGACGGCCTGGCCATGCGCGCGGCGCCCTTCGGCGTCTTCGCGGCCGGCCGACCCGCCGAAGCCGCCCGGCTCGTGGCGATCGACGGCTCGGTGAGCCACGACGGCGAGGGCATCTACGGCGGCCAGGCGGTCGCGGCGGGAGTCGCGGCGGCCATGGCGGGCGCCCCCACGATCGCGGTGGTCGCCTCCGCGCTCGCGGTGATCCCGGACGACTCCTGGACGGCCCGCTCCCTGCGCCGGGCGGTCGCCGTCGCCCATCGCGGCGAGCGTGCGGTCCGCTCCGCGGTCGTCATCGGCGGCTACCCCTGGACGGACCTCGCCCCGGAGGCCGTCGCCCTCGCCTTCGGCGCGTACGCGGCCGCCGACGGCGCCTTCGCCGAGTCCGTGCTCACCGCCGTGAACATGGGCCGCGACGCGGACACGACGGCGGCGGTCGCGGGCGCGCTGGCCGGCGCCACACGCGGCGCCTCGTCGATCCCACCCGCCTGGGCAGCGGCGATCGGCCCGGCCCGGGGCAGCTGCCTGCCCTCCATGGAGGGCCACCACGTACTGGACGTGGCGGAACTGCTGTCGCCCGGGGACGACGGGAAGTGGGCGGCCGGGGGGCTCGTGCGAGGTGCGGGTGGGGGTGAGGGTGGGGGTGGCGCCGGCTTCGTGCGGGATCCGGGGGGCGAGTGGGCGGTCCCCGGCCCGGGCGGCCGCCTGCTGCCCACCCCGGACACGCTCGCCCGGCCCTACGCACCGGCGAACGTACTTCCCGTAGCGGACGCCTACGTACTCGCCACCGATGACGACGAGGTACGACCGTGAGGCCCGGCCTGGTCGGGGACGAACCCGGGGAGGGCACCGGCGCGGGCGCCGGCGCGGGGGCTGGCGCGGGGGCTGGCGCCGCGGTGGACGCCGGAACGCCGGGACCGGTCTCAGCGGAGCCCGGCGCGCCGGGGCCGGCCCCGGCGGAGCCCGGCAGCACGGCGGGGCCGGGAGCGGAGGAGCCCGGCACGGCGGGACCGGGGACGGAGGAGCCCGGGGAGGAGGAGCCCCTCACGGAGGCGCTCGGCACAATGACGTCACGCTGGGCGGAATCCGGCATGGAGGAAGCCCTCGCGCAGATGCTCAGCAGGCCGGCATCCCGCTCCGCGAAGCCCCGCACGAGGGACGCCCTCGCCCAGATGCTCAGCGGGGCGACACCCCCCTCGGCGGAACCCCGAACAAAGCAACCCGCTGGCGAGCCACCCGGCACGACGACATCCCCCTCGGCGACACCCCGCACGAGGAAACCCGTCGCCAAGCCACCGGGCACAACGACACCCCACACGAAGCAATCCCTCGCCGAGCCACCCGGCGCCACGACACCCCGCCCGGCGGAACCCCCCACAACGGGGCCCCTCTCGGGCCTGCCCAGCACCGCGGCACCCGGCACGGCAACGCCGCCCTCGGCCGAGCCGCGTACAAACGAGCCCGGCACCGCGGCGCCCCGCACGGCAACACCCCGCACGGAGGAGCCCCCCTCGGACCTGCCCAGCACCGCGGCACCCGGCACGACGACGCCGCCCTCGGCCGAGCCTCGTACGAACGAGCCCAGCACCGCGGCGCCCCGCACTGCGACACCCCCCGCCGAGGGGCTCTCCCCGGCTCTCCGTGCGCAAGTACTCCGTACGCGCCCCCGCCGTATCGAGGGGCTGCTCCTCGGGCTCGCCGCAGGTGACGCCGCCGGGTGGCCCGCCGCGCGGCATCGGGCCGCGCGGATGCCCGAGTGGACGCGGCGGCTGACGCGGGAGCTGGACACGTTCGCGGAGCAGAACGCGACGACGACGCTGCCCGTGCCGATCGCGCTGAACCAGCCGCCGGAGCCGCTGCGGCTCGGCCCCTCGGACGACGCGGAGTGGGCGGCGTTCGCGGCGGAGGCCGTGCTGCGGGGCGGGGAGGGCAGCGCCCTCGGGGACCTGAGCCGGGAGCGGCGGATGCGGGCGTCCATCGACCTGTCGTGGAACGCCATCGCCAGCGAGGTCGCGGCCGCGGCCGAGCGCGCCCCCGAGGTCGAGTCCGCGCTGCTCCCCCTCCGCGCCCGGATCTCCGTGCGGGCCGGACTCGGCAACCTCGCCACCGGACTGCGCCCGCCCGCCACCGGCCACGACAATCCGCACTACTTCGACGACGCGGCCTGCGTACGGGCCTGCGTTCTCGCCGTGGCCCACCCGGGCGACCCCCGACTCGCCGCGGAACTGGCCGAGTTCGACGCCCGGTACACCCAGGACGGCGACGGCGTGCACGGTGCCCGCGCCATGGCCTCGGCGCTGGCCCTCGCCCTGACCGGGGCCGAGGTCGACGTCTGCGTGGACGCCGCCCTCGGCGAACTGCCCGAGTCGACGGAGATCGGCCGCAACGCCCGGCACGCGATCAAGCTCGCCCGCGACAGCGAAGGCACCTTCGCCCTCGTCCCCCTGCTGGAGCACCAGATCGTCGACCACGTCTACAGCTACGGCATCGCGGCCGCCGAAACCGTCCCCGTCGCCCTCGCCCTCGCCACCGCCGCGCGCGGTCGGATCGCCGAGGCGGTGCCCGCCGCCGCGTGTCTGTCCCGGGTCGCCGACTCGGCCCCGGCGCTCGCGGGCGCGCTCACCGGCGCGCTCGGCGGCGGCGACGCGATCCCTGCCGCCTGGCGCGACGCCTGCCGCACCCTCTCGGGCTGCGCGCTGCCCCGCCTCACCGGCACCGACCTCATCGGACTCGCCGATCTTTTGGAAGCGACGGAACTGGCCAGCCCAGAGGGATGATTCGGGCATGACGCCCAAAGGAGAAGGAACAGGAACCCTCGACGAACGGATCACCGGAGCCCTCGTCGGAGCCGCTGTCGGCGACGCGCTCGGCGGCCCCGTCGAGGGGTACACCCCCGAGCAGATCACCGAACGTCATGGCGGCCGCGTGCACGGCATCGTCGGCCCCTGGAACGGCGACCGCTGGCGTACGGCCCGCCCCATCGCCCCGTACCACAAGGGCGACGGACACGTCACCGACGACACCCTGATGACCCATGCGCTGGTACGGGTGTACGCCACCGTCCGCGACCACCTCGACGCGTACGCCGTCGCCGAGCACCTGGTCCCCGACCTCATGGGCACCCCCCGCTGGATCCCCGAACTGGAGGCCGAGGCCCTCCCCCTCCAGCGGATCTTCCTCGCGGAGAAATGGCTGGTGGCCCGCCTCCACTACGGCCATATGGACCCCCGCGAGGCAGGCACCGGCAACATCGTCAACTGCGGCGCCGCGATGTACATGGCCCCGGTCGGCCTGGTCAACGCGGCGAACCCCACGGCCGCGTACGCCGAGGCGCTCGACATCGCGGGCGCACACCAGTCCTCGTACGGACGTGAGGCGGCGGGGATCTTCGCGGCAGCGGTGGCAACGGCCTGCGCACCCGGGGCGACCCCGGACTCGGTCGTGGCCGCCTGTCTGGCCCTGGCGAAGGACGGCACGCGTTCGGCCATCCAGGCGGTCTGCGAAGTCGCCGCCCGGCATACGGACTTCGAGTCGGCACTGGGTCCACTACGAGAGGCGGTGGCCCCTTACGACACGGTGGGCCCCGACTACCGGTCCCCGTCCCTAGGCGCCCGCCGCCCGTCCCGTCTTCACTCCATCGAGGAACTCCCCATCGCCCTGGGCATGTTGGTGGTCTCCGGCGGCGACTACCGCCATGCCGTCCTCGGCTCGGTCAACTACGGCCGCGACTGCGACTCCATCGCCACCATGTCCGGCGCCCTCGCCGGCGCCCTCGGCTCCCAGGTCCCCCACGACTGGGCGAAGACCGTGGCGGAGTCGAGCCGCCTCGACCTGGACGCCCCGGCGCGGACCCTCGCGGAGGTCACCCGCGAGGTCTTCGAACGGGACGTACGCCGCCGTCGCGCCCACGAGTCGGCGTACGCGGCGTTGACGGGAACACCATGCTCCGACTGACCTGGGTCCAACCGGAGGACCTCCTCGGCCACGAACTCCACCAGGCCTCCCAGGACGGCCGCGAGCCGGGCGCCATCGCCACCCGCTGGCGAGCGGCGGGCGGCCCGCAGGCCCCCCTTCGCGCCGGCGCGTCGATGAATCCGGCGACCCGGTACCTCCGTGTCCTCGCGGAGGACCTCCTGGACGAACTGGCTGACCTGCCCAGCAGATTGACGGACCAGGAACCGACGGACCTGAGCGGGATCAAGGCCCACTGTCCCGACTGGCCCATCCGACCTGCGGGCAATCGTGCCGCCGGGGCGGCAGCCGTCCCGAGGAATGGCGGCACCCTGGACGCGCCGGCGAGTGCCTCCACTTCCGCGCCCACCCAGGCCCGCCTGGAAGCGGCCTGGCTGGGCAGAGCCGCCGGCTGCCTCCTGGGCAAACCCGTAGAAAAGCTCCCTCTGCAAGGGATCCGGGACCTGGCACGAGCCACCGGCAACTGGCCCCTCCGCGCATGGTTCACCGCACGCGGCGTCCCCGCCGACCTCCTGCACACGTACCCGTGGAACAAACGCTCCGCCCCCACCTCCCTCGCCGAGAACATCGACGGCATGCCGGAGGACGACGACCTCAACTACCCGCTCCTCAACCTCCTGTTGCTCCAGCGCCACGGCAGGACCTTCACCACCACGGACGTGGCCCGCCTCTGGCTGGACGAACTCCCGGCCGGCCGCACCTTCACCGCGGAACGCATCGCCTACCGCAACCTCCTCAGCGGCATCGAACCCCCACGCACGGCCCGCCATCGCAACCCGTTCCGCGAATGGATCGGCGCCCTGATCCGCGCCGACCTGCACGGCTGGACGAACCCCGGCGACCCGGCCGCCGCCGCGGAACAGGCCCACCGCGACGCCACCCTCACCCACACCGCCAACGGCGTCTACGCGGCGATGTTCACGGCGGCCACCATCGCCGAGGCGGCCACCGGAGCGAGCGACGTCCACGCCTGCCTGCGCACCGGCCTCACCGTCGTCCCGTCGGCCTCCCGCCTCGCCCGGGCGATCCGTCACGCCGTCCAACTAGCCGGCGCGACAGCCGACTTCGACACCGTGGTCGACGAACTGCACACCACTCACTCCGCCTACCACTGGGTCCACGCGATCCCCAACACCGCCCTGATCGCCGCCGCCCTCACCCACGCGGACGGCGATTTCACCCGGTCCATCTGCCGCGCGGTGTCGGGCGGCCTGGACACGGACTCGAACGGCGCCACGGCCGGCAGCATCGCGGGCCTGCTCGCCGGTGACCCCGGCGCCCTCCCCGACCACTGGACAAGCCCCCTCAAGAACCGACTGGCCACCTCGATCGCCGACTTCAACGGCATCGGCTTCGACATGCTCGCCCACCTCACGCACCGGGAGACCCGTCGCCCATGACCCACATCGCCGTACTCGGCAGCACGAACATGGACCTCGTCGCGTACGTCGCCAAGGCCCCACAGCGCGGAGAGACCGTGACGGGACGCGAGTTCCGTACGGTCCCCGGCGGCAAGGGCGCCAACCAGGCGGTGGCCGCGGCACACTCGGGCGCCGACGTCTCGTTGATCGGAGCTGTGGGCGCGGACGGCTTCGGCAGCCAGCTCCGGTCCACGCTGGAGCACTCGGGCGTGGACACCGACCATCTGCGCACCACCGAGGGCCCGTCCGGCACCGCGCACATCGTCGTCGACGACGAGGGCGGCAACGCGATCGTCGTCATTCCCGGCGCGAACGGCACCGTCACGGCCCTCGCCCCCGGCGACGAGACCCTCATCGCCACCGCCGACGCGCTGCTGCTCCAGCTCGAAATCCCGCTGGACGCGGTCGTCGCCGGCGCCGAGGCCGCGCGCCGCCACGGCGTCCGTACGGTCCTCACCCCCTCCCCCGCCCAGCCCCTGCCACCCCAGCTCCTCTCCTCCATCGACCTGTTGGTGCCCAACGAGCACGAGGCCGCCGCGCTCACCGGCATCACCGACCCGCGCGAGGCGGCCGCCGCCCTGCTCGACCAAGTCCCGGAAGTCGTCGTCACGTTGGGCGCCGCGGGCAGCCTGTACGCGGCCCGGGGTGCCGCGCCCCTCACCGTGCCCGCGCCCCGGGTGACCGCCGTGGACTCGACGGGCGCGGGCGACACCTTCGTCGGCACCCTCGCGGTGGCGCTCGTCGAGGGCCGGGAGATGCCGGAGGCGCTCGTATGGGCGTCGGCGGCGGCCGCCCTGTCGGTGCAGCGGCCCGGGGCGTCGTCCTCGATGCCGTACCGCTCCGAGATCGACGCCCAGGCGGCGCAGCACACGCAGCACCCGCGGCACACCTCATGAGCGGGCACCCCGAACGGAGCGGCCCGCTCACCGGTCTGCGCGTCCTCGACCTGGCGACCCTCTTCGCCGGACCGCTCGCCGCCACCATGCTCGGCGACTTCGGTGCGGAGGTCATCAAGGTCGAGCATCCGGCCAAGCCGGACCCGTCCCGGGGCCACGGCCCGTCGAAACACGGCGTCGGCCTGTGGTGGAAGCTGCTCGGCCGCAACAAGCGGACGATCACGCTCGACCTGTCGAAGTCCGGCGGCCGCGAGACCCTGCTGCGGCTTGCCGAAACCACCGACGTGATCATCGAGAACTTCCGTCCCGGCACCCTGGAGAAATGGGACCTGGGCTGGGCGGAGCTGTCGGCCGCCAACCCACGACTCGTCCTCGCCCGGGTCACCGGCTTCGGCCAGTTCGGCCCGTACGCGCACCGCCCCGGCTTCGGCACGCTCGCCGAGGCGATGAGCGGCTTCGCGGCGATCACCGGCGAGCCGGACGCCCCACCCACTCTCCCGCCCTTCGGCCTGGCCGATTCGATCGCGGGCCTGGCGACGGCGTACGCGGTGATGACCGCGCTGACGGCCCGCAACCGCACCGGCGAGGGCCAGGTGATCGACATGGCGATCATCGAACCGATCCTGACCGTCGTCGGCCCGCAGCCGATCTGGTACGACCAACTGGGCCACGTCCAGCCGCGCACCGGCAACCGTTCCGCGAACAACGCGCCCCGCAACACCTATCGCACGGCGGACGGTTCCTGGCTCGCGGTCTCGACGTCGGCGCAGTCGATCGCCGAGCGGGTGATGCGGCTGGTCGGGCGCCCGGACCTGATCGCCGAACCGTGGTTCGCCACGGGCGCGGACCGGGCGCGCCACGCAAACATCCTCGACGGGGCGGTCGGGGCCTGGATCGCCCGCCGCACCCGGGCCGAGGTCCTTGAGGCCTTCGAGAAGGCGGAGGCGGCGGTGGCCCCCATCCAGGACGTACGGGACGTCATGACCGACCCGCAGTACGCGGCTCTGGACACGATCACCACGATCGACGACCCCGACCTGGGCCCCCTGCGCATGCAGAACGTCCTCTTCCGGCTCTCCGCCACCCCCGGTGCGATCCACTGGGCGGGCCGCCCGCACGGCGCGGACACGGAGACGGTGCTCGCCGAAATCGGCCTGACGGGGCCCGAGATCGCCGCCCTGCGAGCGGAGGGTGCTCTGTGACCGCGGAGTTCCCCCTCACGTGGCTGTACGTCCCCGGGGACCGCCCCGAGGTCGTGGTCAAGGCTCTCGCCTCAGGGGCCGACGTCGTCCTCGTCGACCTGGAGGACGCCGTCGCCCCGGCCCGCAAGGAGTACGCCCGCGCGGCCACGGCCGATCTCCTGTCCGAGCCGCCGCCCGTGCCGGTCCACGTCCGCGTGAACGCCCTCGACAGCCCCCTGGCCGAGACCGACCTCAAGAGCCTGGCCCCGCTCCCCGGCCTGTCCGGTCTCCGCCTGCCCAAGGTGAGCTCGCCGGCCGACGTCGTACGGGTCGCGGAGGGCGCCACCCCCGCGGAGGGTGGGGCGATTCCCGTGTACGCCCTCCTGGAAACCGCCCTCGGGGTGGAACACGCCTTCGCCATCGCGTCGTCGCACCGCGCACTGCGCGGCATCGCCATCGGGGAAACCGATCTGCGGGCCGACCTGGGCGTACGGGACGACGCGGGCCTCGACTGGTCGCGCGCCCGGGTGATCGTGGCCGCCCGCGCGGCGGGGCTGCCGCCGCCGGTCCAGTCCGTCTACCCGGACATCCGCGACGTGGAGGGTCTCGCCGCGTCCTGCGCCCACGGCCGCGCCCTGGGCTTTCTCGGCCGCGCGGCCATCCATCCCCGCCAGCTCCCCATCATCGAGCGGGCTTACCTCCCGACTCCGGCGGAGATCGACTCCGCCGAAGCCATCGTGAAGGCCGCCGCCAACGACCCGGGCGCCCAGGCCCTGCCCGACGGCCGCTTCATCGACGCAGCGGTGGTAGTCGGCGCCCACCGCACCCTGGCCCTGGCCCGCCGTCTGAGCTGACCCTCCCACCGCCGGCTTTTCTCGCCCCCTCCGCCCCTGCCCATTCCCGTACCTGAGGGCTGCGCCCCCAGACCCCCGCTCAAAAGATCGCGCAGTTCCCCGCACCCCTGAAGGGGCACGGGGAACTGCGCGACAAGCCCCCAGCCACCGCAGGGGCACGCGAAGGGGGCGCCGCGTTCCAGGACGCGGCGCCCCCTTCGATGTACCGAAAGCCGTCAGTCAGCTCTTCTTGGCCGACTCGGCCTCGTCCTCGGTGACCGACTCGGCCTCGTCCTCGGTGACCGACTCGGCGGACTCGGCCGACTCGACCGCCCCCTCGGGCTCGGCAGCAGCCGGCTTGTCGAGCTCGACGCCGTCGCCGTCCTCCCCACGCTCACCCTCGCTGTCACCCTCGCCGGAGGCGCCCGCATCGGGCTCCACGATCTCCTCCCGCCCCGGCCGACGGCGCGAGGAGATGACGATGTACAGCACCGCGAGAAGGAAGACACCCATCGCGGTCCAGTCGTTCAGACGCAGGCCCAGGATGTGGTGGGCGTCGTCGACGCGCATGTACTCGATCCAGCCGCGGCCGACGCAGTACGCGGCGACGTACAGGGCGAACGCCCGCCCATGGCCGAGCTTGAAGCGGCGGTCGGCCCACAGGACGAGGAAGCCGACACCGATGCACCACAGCGACTCGTACAGGAACGTCGGGTGGTAGTACCCCGGCACCCGCCCGTCGGTGGAGGACGTGATGTGCAGCGCCCACGGAACGTCCGTCGCCCTGCCGTACAGCTCCTGGTTGAACCAGTTGCCCCAGCGTCCGATCGCCTGCGCGAACGCGATACCGGGCGCGACGGCGTCGGCCCAGGCGGGCAACGGGATGCCACGGCGGCGGCACCCGATCCACGCGCCCAGCGCACCGAGCGCGATCGCGCCCCAGATGCCGAGCCCGCCCTCCCAGATCTTGAAGGCGTCCACCCAGTCGCGGCCCTCGCTGAAGTACAGCTCGTAGTCCGTGATCACGTGGTAGAGCCGACCACCGACGAGGCCGAAGGGCACGGCCCAGACCGCGATGTCGGCCACCGTGCCGGTCCGCCCTCCCCGGGCGACCCAGCGCTTGTTGCCGAGCCAGACGGCTACGAAGACGCCGATGATGATGCAGAACGCGTAGCCGCGCAGCGGAATGGGGCCGAGATGCAGCACACCGCGCGACGGGCTGGGAATGAAGGCAAGTTCCATGGCAAGGTCGACGCTACCGTGCCGGACACCACCCACGGCAAGCAGCCCGGCAACGGGTCCATAACGTGCGGCGCCCCCGGAGCTGCCGACGGTCGGGGGCGCCAGGGCGGCGGAGGGCTCAGCCCTTGTTCTCCGCCTCCACCATCTGCTTCAGTTTGGCGGGGGTCATCGTCGGGTCCGAGTAGATGTTCTTGCCGCCGAAGAGCACGGTCGGCGTGCCGGTGAAGCCGCTGCTCTTGAAGGCGGCCTGCGACTTCTCGACCCAGCTGTCGTGCGTGCCGTCGTTGACACACTTCTGGAAGGCCGGGGTGTCCAGGCCGTCGACCTTGCCCGCCAGCTCGATGAGTTTGCTGTTGTCGGCGAAGGCGTCGTCGGTTTCCTTGGGCTGGTTCTCGTACAGCACGTCGTGGTACGCGGTGAACTTCCCGGCGTCCTGGGCGCAGGCCGCGGCGTTGGCGGCGCGGAGGGAGCCGGTGCCGCCCAGATTCCCGTCGATCAGCGTGACGAGGTGGTACTCGACCTTCAGCTGACCGGAGTCGACCAGCTCGTGGATCGTCGGGCGGTACAGGGCCTCGAAGGCCTGGCACGCCGGGCAGCGGAAGTCCTCCCACACCGTGAGGGTCGACTTGGCGCCGTCCTTGCCGACGGGGATCGCGAGACTGTCCTTGCCGATCGCCCCCGAGGGCGACACGAGCGGGCCCGATGTGTCGCTCTTCTTGCTCTTGCCGGAGTTGGCGGCCAACACGCCGACCACCGCGGCCAGGCCCAGGACGCAGACCACCGACGCCCCTACGATCAACGCCCGCCGACGCTTCTCCGCGGCCCTCTGCTTCTCTCGCTCGACCGCAAGCCGCTCGCGGGCGGTGCGCTTTCCGTCACGGTTCTTCTCGCTCACATCCGGCAGAACGAACCGGGGAGGCGCAGCGCGCCTCCCCGGTCCCAGGTCCACCCGTTCGAGTGAGCGGATTGTCCGTTACGTGCTTATACGGATCCCGCGTTACGCCGTCCCGCGCACGCCCTTCGCCAGGTCGGCCGCGAGCGCCCGCACGGCCTCCAGGCCCGCCGCCTCGTCCGGCGCGTCCAGCATCCGCTTCACGAAGGCCGAGCCGACGATCACTCCGTCGGCGAAGCCGGCCACCTCGGCGGCCTGGGCGGCGCTGGAGACACCGAGGCCGACGCAGACGGGCAGCTCGGTGGTGGCCTTGGTGCGCCGCACCAGGTCCTGGGCCTGGGCCCCCACTGACTCCCGGGTGCCCGTGACGCCCATCAGCGAGGCCGCGTACACGAAGCCGCTGCCCGCCGCGGTGATCTCGGCGAGCCGGGCGTCCTTGCTGCTGGGCGCGACGACGAAGACGGTCGCGAGGCCGTGCTTCTCGGCGTGCTCCCTCCACAGCGCCGACTCCTGGACGGGCAGGTCGGGCAGGATGCAGCCCGCTCCGCCCGCTTCCGCCAGCTCTGCGGTGAAGCGCTCCACGCCGTAGCGGTCGATCGGATTCCAGTACGTCATCACGAGGACGGGCTTGCCGGTGGCCTCGAACGCCTCGCGCACCGTCCGCATGACGTCGGCGATCTTCACGCCACCGCGCAGCGCGATGTCGTCGGCGGTCTGGATGACGGGACCGTCGAGGACCGGGTCGCTGTGCGGCAGACCGACCTCGACGATGTCCGCGCCGCCCTCGAAGACGGACTTGATGGCAGCGATGCCACCGTCGACGGTCGGGAAGCCGGCCGGCAGATACGCGATGAGGGCGGACCGCCCTTCCGCCTTGGCCCCGGCGAGGGTGTCGCTCAACAGCTGGATGTTGCCGCTCACTTCACGTCCCCCTCGATCTCGGCGTTCTCGCTGTCGGCGTCCGCGGCGACGACGGCGTCGGCGCCGGTGTCGTACAGACCGAAGTACCGGGCGGCCGTGTCCATGTCCTTGTCACCGCGGCCGGACAGGTTGACGATGATCAGCCCGTCCTTGCCGAGTTCCTTTCCGACCTCCAGGGCCCCGGCGAGCGCGTGGGCGCTCTCGATCGCCGGGATGATGCCCTCGGTGCGCGACAGCAGGCGCAGTGCCTGCATGGCCGCGTCGTCGGTGACCGCGCGGTACTCGGCGCGGCCGCTGTCCTTGAGGTAGGAGTGCTCGGGCCCGATGCCGGGGTAGTCGAGTCCGGCCGAGATCGAGTAGGGCTCGGTGATCTGGCCCTCCTCGTCCTGGAGGACGTACGACCGAGAGCCGTGCAGGATGCCGGGCTCGCCGGCCGTCAGCGTGGCCGCGTGCTCGCCCGTCTCGACGCCGTGCCCTGCGGGCTCGCAGCCGACGAGGCGCACGTCGGTGTCCGGGATGAAGGCGTGGAAGAGGCCGATGGCGTTCGATCCGCCGCCGACGCAGGCGATGGCGGCGTCCGGGAGTCGTCCGGCGCGTTCCAGGATCTGCCGCCGGGCCTCCACGCCGATGACGCGATGGAAGTCGCGGACCATGGCGGGGAAGGGGTGGGGTCCGGCGACGGTCCCGAACAGGTAGTGGGTGTGATCGACGTTGGCGACCCAGTCCCGGAACGCCTCGTTGATGGCGTCCTTGAGGGTGCGGCTGCCGGACTTCACGGCGATGACCTCGGCGCCGAGCATGCGCATGCGGGCGACGTTGAGGGCCTGGCGCTGGGTGTCGATCTCGCCCATGTAGATGGTGCACTCGAGGCCGAAGAGCGCGCAGGCCGTGGCGGTGGCGACGCCGTGCTGACCGGCCCCGGTCTCCGCGATGACGCGGGTCTTGCCCATCCTCCTGGTGAGGAGGGCCTGGCCGAGCACGTTGTTGATCTTGTGGGATCCGGTGTGGTTGAGGTCTTCCCGCTTGAGGAAGACGCGGGCGCCACCGGCGTGCTCGGCGAACCGGGGCACCTCGGTGAGTGAGCTCGGGCGCCCGGTGTAGTGGACGAGCAGGTCGTCGAGCTCGCGGGCGAACTCGGGGTCCGCCTTCGCCTTGTCGTACTCGACTGCGACCTCGTCCACGGCGGCGACCAGCGCCTCCGGGATGAACTTGCCGCCGAACGCGCCGAAGTAGCCCTCGGCGCTGGGGACTTGACCCTCCGGGTCGGGAATGAAGAACTCGCTGGGCATGCGGTTACCTCGCAGGGGCGACAGCCCCGGTTACAGGTCGGACATGGGTCACGTTAGCCATGTACGCACGCGAACGCCTCCGGCACCGGGCCCCGCCTGGGGGCCACCCTCGCCTGACCGCCCCTCCCCGCGAGGCGGCAGAGCCGTCGACGGGTGGACGCAGGCAGTCCTTTCCACCGCGACGGCGAGAAGCCCCACGGCGTGGACCGACGGTGCCGGACTCGGCTCAGCCCACCCGCAGGGTGAACTGGGCCGCACAGGGCGCGAGCGCGCGTACGCGCTCGGGCCATCGCATGCCGTTGACCTGCCCCGGCTCATCCCCGATGACATAGCGAACCCGGCGCCCGTGCACCCGCCGTGCGGGCGCCCGGCACCCTCGCGGACGACAGCCGCGGGCAAGGCGGGCATAGGGATCTCTGGCCGCCGCAGCGACCGGAACCAGGACGGCGCCCAAACCGGGCGCGGCCGCCCCCGTGCACGCCGAGCCGCCGTCGGGGCTCGGGCCCGGACGGGGAGCGGCGGGGGGCGGCGTGGGCACCTGCGGGTCAGTCCCGTCCGTGGCGCAGCGCGGGGTGGGCCCCGGCCGCGACGAGGTCGGAGACCGCCGTCTTCGGGTCGCGACCGGTGACGAGCGACTCGCCCACCAGGACCGCGTCGGCGCCGGCGTTGGCGTACGCGATCAGGTCGTGCGGTCCGCGGACACCGGACTCGGCGACCTTGACGATGTGGGCCGGGATCTCGGGGGCGACGCGGTCGAAGGTCGAACGGTCGACCTTCAGCGTCTTCAGGTCGCGCGCGTTGACACCGATCACCTTCGCGCCCGCGTCCACCGCCCGCTCGGCCTCGTCCTCGTCGTGCACCTCGACGATCGGCGTGAGCCCGATGGACTCGGCGCGCTCGATGAGGGACTCCAGGGCCGACTGGTCGAGGGCGGCCACGATCAGCAGCGCGAGATCGGCGCCGTACGCACGGGCCTCCCACAGCTGGTACGACGTGACGATGAAGTCCTTGCGGAGGACCGGGATGTCCACGCGGGCGCGGACGGCCTCCAGGTCCGCGAGCGAACCGCCGAAGCGGCGCTGCTCGGTGAGGACGGAGATGACGGCCGCGCCGCCCGCCTCGTAGTCCGCGGCGAGCGCGGCCGGGTCGGCGATCGCGGCGAGCGCGCCCTTGGACGGGCTGGAGCGCTTGACCTCACAGATGACCTTGACGCCGTCACCACGCAGCGCGGCCACTCCGTCCTTGGCAGCCGGAGCCTTCGCCGCGCGCTCCTTGAGCTCGTCGAGGCTGACGCGCGCCTGCCGCTCCGCGAGGTCGGCACGGACTCCGTCGATGATCTCGTCGAGCACACTCACGCGAGCGGCCCCCTTCCCTGCGGTGGACAGTTGAAGCGGTTGAGCAGCTGACCCGGTTTCACCGCCTCGGACGGAAAAGACGGGTCACTGCGATGGTATCCGGAGGAAGGCGTAGCCCTCGCATCCGGTTGACGCCGGTCCCACTACCTGGACATTTGCCACTTGATCAAGGATGCAACCAGCCGCCGAACGGTAGGTTCCGGACAATGGTGAAGACCAGAACCAACGCGCCCACGCTCCACAGGTGGACCGGCCCGAGATCCAGCCGCACCGGCCGGCCGCGCGCCGAGCGGACCGCCCAGACGGTCCACACCACCGCGAAGACCAGGTATCCCGCGACGGCGAGCGCGTTGTCGGTGAGCGCCGCCGCGAAGTCCCCGTGCACGAAGGCGTGCGCGCTGCGCAGACCGCCGCAGCCGGGGCAGTACAGGCCCGTGAAGCGCAGCAGCGGGCAGACGGGGTAGTGCCCGGGCTGATTGGGGTCGACGGCCCCGACGTATGCGAAGCCGCCGACGACGGACGCGAGCACCCCGGTGGGGACGCCGAGCCGCCGCAGCACGACAGGGCCCGCGGCCCACGTCACCCTCTGAGTTTCTGCGTTCACCCCACGCATTCTGCCCTTCCCCCGCACACCGCGCCCGCCGTGCACACGGGAGAGGCGGCCCCGGCAGCTGCGCCGGGACCGCCTCTCACGAAGCGCTGGGGGCGATCAGCTCTCGGCGCCCACGGTCTCGCGGACCGGGCGCGCGGGCTGCGCGTGCTGGGTCTTCGGCTGGCCCAGGCCCGCGGCCCGCATCGCCATGCCGACGACACCGCCGAGGGCGACGACGACCATGCCGGCCCAGAAGCCCAGCGGGTTGGCCATCACCATGAAGGCACCCGCCACGCAGAAACCGATGAAGGCGATGATGACACCGGTCCAGGCGGCCGGGGTGTGACCGTGGCTGCTGCCCGCCATGACTTGCTCCTCGTTGCTGTGTGCGTGTGTGAGTCGGACACTCGATGTCCATTGTCCCGTACAACTGCCCGGGCTGTGAGCGGGGGGTCTCCGCTAGCGCGTCGGTTCCGCCAAGTCACGACGTAAGTCCTGGGGCGAAGGACCCTGGGGACGCGGGTACGGCAGGACTTAAGTCCCTTGCGCCGGACCTTCGAACCGGTCCCTCGAGCCCCGGCCGGATCCAAACGACAGCCCCTAGGTCCCGGCCGGGTCCGGCCCGGTCGGGTCCTCGCCGCGGTCGAGCGCCTTCCAGAGATCTTCGGGGCGGTCCGGGTCGACCGGCTTGGCCTTGCGCGGCCGGGGCGTCCCGTCACGCTCGTAGCGGCCCGACATCGCGGGCCACAGCCGCCCGTAGCGCAGCGCGAGCAGTCCGGCGAGGAGGATCAGCGCCCCGCCCGCGGCCGTGACATACGGCCAGGCGGTGTGGCTGAGCGCGTCCGCGGTGGCGGCGGTGTTACCGGAGGCCGCCGCGGCCTTCTCGTCGAGCGCCGAGCTGTCTCTCGCGCCGAGCACGGCCGCGACGACCGTGCCCGCGCCGGAGAGCGCGAGCAGCGCGGAGACCAGGAGGCGGCCGGAGCTGCGTACGGCGAAGACGGCGACGAGCGCGGCGAGGCCCACTATGGCGAGCGCCGCGGGCACGCCCGTGACGTCGCTGCCCTTGGCGGTCAGCGGGAAGGCGCCGCCGGCCACCGTCGCGGTGCCCTCCGACCAGCTCTGCCGGGTGGACAGCAGGGCCACGGCCGCGCCGAGCGCGCCGGCCAGCAGGGCGACAGCGAGGCTGCGGCGGCCGGACCGGGCGGGCCCGGCGGCTTCGGATCGGGGGTGAGGGACACCAGTCACGTACTCCACTATCGCCTGAACCCCGGGCGAACCGTCACCCGGGGTTCACGTGAGCCTCGTCCCAGTACCGAGGGCAGTTGGCCGTCTACTGCCCGAGTCGGTTCGCCGTGTGCACCGCGCGCAGCACCGCCGCCGCCTTGTTGCGGCACTCGTTGTCCTCCGCGACGGGGTCGGAGTCGGCGACGATTCCGGCGCCGGCCTGCACATACGCGGTGCCGTCCCGCAGCAGGGCGGTACGGATGGCGATGGCGGTGTCGGAGTCGCCCGCGAAGTCCAGGTAGCCCACGCAGCCGCCGTACAACCCGCGCCTGGACGGCTCCAGTTCGTCGATGATCTGCATCGCGCGCGGCTTGGGTGCGCCGGAGAGGGTGCCCGCCGGGAAGCAGGCCGTCAGCACGTCGAAGGCCGTACGGCCCGCCGCGACCCGCCCGGTCACGGTCGACACGATGTGCATCACGTGCGAGTACCGCTCGATGGACATGAAGTCGACGACCTCCACGGTGCCGGGTTCGCAGACCCGGCCGAGGTCGTTGCGTCCCAGGTCGACGAGCATCAGGTGCTCGGCACGCTCCTTGGGGTCGGCGATCAGTTCGTCGGCGAGGGCCTGGTCCTCCTGGACGGTGGCGCCGCGCGGCCTGGTGCCCGCGATGGGGTGCACCATCGCCTGCCCGTCCTCGACCTTGACCAGGGCCTCCGGGGAGGAGCCGACGACGTCGAAGCCGTCGAAGCGGAAGAGGTACATGTACGGGGAGGGATTGGTCGCCCTCAGCACGCGATACACGTCCAAGGCGCTCGCGGCGCACGGGGTTTCGAAGCGCTGGGAGGGGACGACCTGGAAGGCCTCGCCCGCCCGGATGCGCTCCTTGATGTCCTCGACGGCCGCCTGGAAGTCGGGGCCGCCCCAGAGCGCGGTGTACTCGGGGAGCTCGGAGGGCGGCAGCGCGGCCGGCGGCTGCGAGACCGCGCGGGAGAGGTCGGCCTCCATGGCGTCGAGGCGGGCGACGGCGTCCGCGTAGGCCTCGTCGACGCCCGTGTCGAGGTCGTTGTGGTTGATCGCGTTGGCGATCAATTGGACCGAGCCGTCCCAGTGGTCCATGACCGCGAGGTCGCTGGTCAGCAGCATGGTCAGCTCGGGGAGCTTCAGGTCGTCCCGCTCCCCGGGGCCGATCTTCTCCAGGCGGCGCACGATGTCGTAGCCCAGATAGCCGACCATGCCGCCGGTGAACGGGGGCAGGCCCTCGCCGTGCGGGGTGTGCAGCGCCTCGATGGTGGCGCGCAGGGCGGCGAGCGGATCACCGTCGACGGGGACGCCCACGGGTGGCGTACCGAGCCAGTGGGCCTGGCCGTCGCGCTCTGTGAGGGTGGCGTGGCTGCGGACGCCCACGAAGGAGTAGCGGGACCAGGAGCGGCCGTTCTCCGCGGATTCCAGGAGGAAGGTGCCGGGGCGCTCGGCGGCGAGCTTGCGGTAGAGCGCGACCGGCGTGTCGCCGTCCGCGAGGAGCTTGCGGCTGACGGGGATCACGCGCCGGTCGGTGGCCAGCTTGCGGAACGTCTCGAGGTCCATGGCGGCTGACCTTACTGATCCAGGGGCTGTACGTCGGACACGGCATCCTCTCGTACGGTCAGGACGTCGGCGTCGAAGCACGTACGCGCGCCGGTGTGGCAGGCGGCGCCCACCTGGTCGACCTTCACCAGGACCGTGTCGGCGTCGCAGTCCAGGGCCACGGACTTCACGTGCTGGAAGTGACCGGATGTGTCGCCCTTGACCCAGTACTCCTGTCGGCTGCGCGACCAGTAGGTGCAGCGGCCCGTGGTGAGCGTGCGATGCAGCGCCTCGTCGTCCATCCAGCCGAGCATCAGCACCTCACCGGTGTCGTACTGCTGGGCGATGGCGGGGACGAGCCCGTCGGCACTGCGCTTGAGGCGCACGGCGATCTCGGGGTCCAGGCTGCTGGGCGGAGGCGTGCTGGTCATGGGTGCCATTGTGCCGCGCCGCACGGACGTGCCCCGCGGTTGTCCACAGGCCGGACCTCACCGTTGTCCACAGGCCGGACCTCGCCTCCCTCCACCGGCGGGTCCGCGCCGTCCTCCACTGGGCGGACCGGTGGGTCGGTCGTAGGCTGATTCTCATGTCGACCCATGCCAAGCGTGAACGACTCCTCCTGGCCGATCTGTTGGAAGCCGTGGGACCGGATGCCCCGACCCTGTGCGAGGGCTGGAACACCCGGGATCTCGCCGCGCACGTGGTGGTCCGCGAGCGCCGCGCCGACGCCGCCGGCGGGATCCTGATCAAGCAGCTCGCGCCGCGCCTGGAGCGGGTGATGGCGGAGTTCGCGGAGAAGCCGTACGAGGAGCTGATCCAGCTGATCCGTACGGGCCCGCCGCGCTTCTCGCCCTTCGCGCTGAAGCAGATCGACGAGGCGTCGAACACGATCGAGTTCTACGTCCACACCGAGGACGTACGGCGCGCACAGCCCGACTGGACGCCGCGGGAGCTGGACCCGGTCTTCCAGGACGCCCTGTGGTCCCGGCTGGAGCGCACGGCCCGGCTGACCGGCCGCGGCGCCCCGACCGGCCTGGTGCTGCGCCGCCCGAACGGCCAGACGGTGGTGGCGCACAAGGGCACGCCGGTCGTGACGGCGACCGGCGAGCCCTCGGAGCTGCTGCTGTTCGCATACGGACGGCAGAAGGTGGCCGACGTGGAGCTGGACGGCGACAAGGATGCGATCGCGAAGCTGCACGAGACGAAGCAGCTGGGGCTCTGACCGCTACGCGAGGAGTTCGGCCCGGCGCAGGGGTCCGACGCACAGGGCGAGGACCCCGCCGAGGCCGCAGACCGCGGCGCTGGCGACGAAGACGGGGCCGGTGCCCCACCAGCCGATCGCGGCTGCGGTCAGCGGCATGCTGAGCGGGGCGAGACCCAGGCTGACGATGCCGGAGACGGCGCTGACCCGGCCCAGGTAGGCGGGGTCCGCCTGGGTCTGCAGCAGCGCGCCGCACAGGGCGCCGCTGAGCCCTGCGAGCAGCCCGACGAGCAGGGCGACCCCGATGGCCGCCGCGACATTCGGTACGAAGGCGAGCGCACCGATCGCGACCGAGCCCGCCAGGATGGCCACCGCGGCCAGACGTCCCGCGTGCGGCAGCCGTCCCCGCACGGTCAGCAGCAGTGCGGCGGCCCCCGCGCCGGTGCCGAATCCGGCGAGCACCCAGCCCATCCCGGACGCGCCCCAGCCGCGCTGGTCGGCCAGCAGGGTCAGGCCCACGTTCAGCGGCCCGACGAATCCGAGGTCGCCGAGTGCGATGGCGGCGATGAGCGGGGCGAGGACGCGGTGGCGCCGGATGTAGCGCAGCCCCTCGCGGAGGTCCCGCCAGGCGGTGGCCCGTGCGGGCTGCCCCTGTGCGGCACCCTCACCGTCCCTACCGTCCTCGCCGCCGGCCACGCGCGTGTGACCCGTGCCGGCAGCCACCCGTGCGTGCCCCGGGTCGTCGGCCACGCGTGCGTGCCCCGTGTCGGCAGCCACCCCCGTGTGTCCCGTGTCCGACGGGGCACTTGACCCGACTGCCCCGTCCACATCGCCTGCCGGCAGCTCTCGCATCCGTACGGAGATCAGCAGCGGCACCGACACGGCGATCAGCATCCCCGCGAGCCCGAAGGCCGCCGCCGCTCCCCCGAGCGCCACACCGAGACCGCCGAGCGGTGCGCCGATCACGTTGGCGCAGCGGATCGCGAGGCCCCGCATGCCCTGGACGCGGGCGAGTTGGTCCCGGCTCGTGATGCGGGCCGGCAGGGCACCCACGGCGGGCATGAAGACGGCGTCGACGGTGCCGAAGACGACGGCGAGCAGGGCCAGCAGCCACAGGCTCGGGCTGGTCGCGAACAGCAGTGCGGCCAGGGCGAGCACGGCGACGCAGCGCACGGTGTCACTGCCGATGACGACTTTCCGCGGCCCGAACCGGTCGGCGACCACGCCTCCGCCGAGCATCAACAGGGCCCGGGGAACCGCGCTCACGGTCATCACGAGCCCTGCCTGCGCGGGCGTTCCGGACTGCACGGCCGCCCAGGAGAGGGCGAGGTAGCAGATGTTGTCGCCGATCATCGACGAGGCGTAGGCGCCGAGCCAGCGCAGGACGTTGCCGTCGCGGTGGGCGGGTCTGCCGGTGGTGGCGGGGGCCGGAGGTATGACGGTCGTGGTCACGGAGCCAGGTCCTCTCAGACGCCGAGTCAGACGCGGAACGGGAAGCCGTACAGGTGCAGCGCGACGTTCTCGCGCCCTTCGGTGTCACCGGCCGCTTCGTCCTCACGGCCCTTCGCGTCGTACTTCCTGACGACGGTGAGCAACTCCTCGTTGAGCGCGGCCAGTTCGGCCGCCGTCAGCCGCAGTGTGGACTCGGAGTCGGCGGTGGCGGTGCTCCACTCGGGGCCCCAGGCGTGGCGCTCGTCCAGGAAGCGCCGGTAGAGGTCGGCACGCTGGTCGACGAGGAGCCGGGAGAACGCGGTGTGTGCGGCCGCCTTCTCGGGCGCGCCCCGGAAGTCCTCGTCGCGGACGGTCACACCGTCCGACGCGGGCTGCCACCAGCGCTCGCGACCGTCCCCGCTCCGCGGTTCGGCCTCCTCGATGAGCCCGTGCTCGGCGAGCTTGCGCAGGTGGTAGCTGACCAGCGAGGGGGCCTCGTCGACCCGCTCGGCCAACTGCGACGCGGTGGCCGAGCCCGCGACGAACAGGGCACGGAACAGCTGCATCCGCAGCGGATGGGCGATCGCCTTGAGCGTGCCCATGTCGGTGATCCGACGGTTCTCCTTGCTTGCCATGACCCTCACGCTAGATGTGAAAGAAAAATTGCGCAAGAAAAATTGCGCAATTTTCCTTTCACATCTGCCCAGAAGGAAGCCCCGGCCACCCAGTGACCGGGGCTCGGCGACACCCCTTGAAAAAGACGGACGTCAGCTTGAAGAAGACGGACGTCAGCGAACGGGGTGTCCCGCTCCCCGCAACGTCTCCTTCACCTGACCGATCCGCAGATCCCCGAAGTGGAAGACCGAGGCGGCGAGCACCGCGTCGGCGCCCGCGGCGATGGCCGGCGGGAAGTCGGCGAGCCGCCCCGCGCCGCCGCTGGCGATCAGTGGCACGGTCACGTGCTTGCGTACGGCCTCGATCATCTCGATGTCGTAGCCGTCCTTCGTGCCGTCCGCGTCCATCGAGTTGAGCAGGATCTCCCCCGCGCCCAGCTCCGCGGCCCGGTGCGCCCACTCGACGGCGTCGATACCGGTGCCCTTGCGCCCGCCGTGGGTGGTGACCTCGAAGGAACCGCCCTCGGTACGCCGGGCATCCACCGAGAGCACCAGCACCTGCCGCCCGAACCGCTCGGCGATCTCACGGATGAGATCCGGCCGGGCGATCGCGGCGGTGTTCACCCCGACCTTGTCGGCGCCCGCCCGCAGCAGCCTGTCCACGTCCTCGGCGGTGCGCACACCGCCGCCCACGGTCAGCGGGATGAAGACCTGCTCGGCCGTACGGCGCACCACGTCGTACGTGGTCTCGCGGTTGCCGGAGGACGCCGTGATGTCCAGGAACGTCAGCTCGTCGGCGCCCTCGGCGTCGTACACCTTGGCCATCTCGACCGGGTCGCCCGCGTCCCGCAGGTTCTGGAAGTTCACGCCCTTGACGACCCGGCCGTTGTCCACGTCCAGGCAGGGGATGACTCGTACGGCAAGGGTCATGACTGCGCTCCTCGGAACGCCTCCACCTCGACCTCGACGACCAGACGCGGGTCCACAAGGCCGGAGACGATGATCATGGATGCGGCGGGACGGACGGCGTCGAACAGCTCCTTGTGAGCGCGCCCGACCTCCTCCACGTCCCGGGCATGGGTGATGTACATGCGCGTACGGACGACGTCGTCGCGGCCGAGGCCGAGCTGCTCCAGCGCCTGGAGCGCGACGTTGAACGAGTTGACCGCCTGCTCGTGCGGGTCGCCCGCGACGATCGCTCCGTCTATCACGGAGGTGCAGCCGGAGACCAGCACCAGGCCGTTCGGCAGCTCCACCGCGCGGGAGTAGCCGAAGGCGTCCTCCCAGGGCGCGCCGGTCCGGACGCGTCGAACGTCGCTCACCGGGCTACCGCCTCCAAGGCCTCTTCCAGCGTGAACGCCTTGGCGTACAGGGCCTTTCCGACGATCGAGCCCTCGACACCGAGGGGCACCAGCTCGGCGATGGCGCGCAGGTCGTCCAGCGAGGACACCCCGCCCGACGCCACCACCGGGCGGTCCGTCGCCGCGCACACGTTCTTCAGCAGCTCCAGGTTCGGACCCTGGAGCGTGCCGTCCTTGGCGATGTCGGTCACCACGTACCGCGCGCAGCCCTCCTTGTTGAGGCGCTCCAGCGTCTCGTAGAGGTCGCCGCCGTCGCGGGTCCAGCCACGGCCGCGCAGGGTCGTGCCGCGTACGTCCAGGCCGACCGCGATCTTGTCGCCGTGCTCGGCGATGACCTTGGCGACCCACTCGGGGGTCTCCAGGGCGGCGGTGCCGAGGTTCACGCGGGTGCAGCCGGTGGCGAGCGCGGCGGCGAGCGTGTCGTCGTCGCGGATGCCGCCGGACAGCTCCACCTTGATGTCCATCGCCTTGGCGACCTCGGCGATCAGCGCGCGGTTGTCACCGGTGCCGAACGCGGCGTCCAGGTCGACCAGGTGCAGCCACTCTGCGCCCGCGCTCTGCCAGGCGAGGGCGGCCTCAAGAGGAGAGCCGTAGGACGTCTCGGTCCCGGACTCGCCGTGGACGAGGCGGACGGCCTGGCCGTCGCGGACGTCGACGGCGGGGAGGAGTTCGAGCTTCGAAGCCATCAGAGGGTTCCGATCCAGTTGTTCAGCAGCTGCGCTCCGGCGTCGCCGGACTTCTCGGGGTGGAACTGCGTGGCCCACAGGGCGCCGTTCTCGACGGCTGCCACGAAGGCCTTGCCGTGCGTCGACCAGGTGACCAGGGGGCTGCGCATCGCCGGGTTCGCGACTTCGAGGGACCAGTCGTGGACGGCGTAGGAGTGGACGAAGTAGAAGCGCGCGTCGGCGTCGAGCCCCGCGAAGAGCTGGGAACCCACCGGCGCCTCGACCGTGTTCCAGCCCATGTGGGGCACGATGTCGGCCTGCAGCGGTGCGACCGTGCCGGGCCACTCGTCGAGGCCCTCGGTCTCCACGCCGTGCTCGATTCCGCGCGCGAAGAGAATCTGCATGCCCACGCAGATGCCCATGACCGGGCGGCCACCGGACAGGCGGCGGCCGATGATCCAGTCGCCGCGGGCGTCCTTCAGGCCCTTCATGCAGGCGGCGAAGGCGCCGACGCCGGGCACCAGCAAGCCGTCCGCGTTCATGGCCGTGTCGAAGTCGCGCGTTATCTCCACGTCGGCCCCCGCGCGCGCGAGGGCGCGCTCGGCGGAGCGGACGTTACCGAAGCCGTAGTCGAAGACGACGACCTTTTTGGGTGCGCTCAATTCCACACCTCCAGCCTCATGACGCCCGCGACCAGACACATCGCGGCGCCGATGGAGAGCAGCACGATGAGGCTCTTGGGCATCTGCTGCTTGACGAAGGAGTAGATGCCGCCGAGGAGGAAGAGTCCTACGACGATCAGGATGCTCGACAGGCCGGTCACAGCGCGCCCTTCGTGGAGGGGAGGATTCCGGCGGCGCGCGGGTCGCGCTCGGAGGCGTAGCGCAGGGCTCGGGCCAGCGCCTTGAACTGGCACTCCACGATGTGGTGCGCGTTGCGCCCGTAGGGCACGTGCACGTGCAGCGCGATCTGGGCCTGGGCGACGAAGGACTCCAGGATGTGCCGGGTCATCGTGGTGTCGTACTCGCCGATCATCGGCGCCATGTTCTCGGGCTCGGTGTGCACGAGGTACGGGCGGCCCGAGAGGTCGACGGTCACCTGGGCGAGCGACTCGTCCAGCGGGACCGTGCAGTTGCCGAATCGATAAATCCCCACTTTGTCGCCGAGCGCCTGCTTGAAGGCGGCGCCCAGCGCGAGGGCGGTGTCCTCGATGGTGTGGTGCGAGTCGATGTGCAGGTCGCCCTCGGTCTTCACGGTCAGGTCGAACAGACCGTGCCGGCCGAGCTGGTCGAGCATGTGGTCGTAGAAGCCGACGCCCGTCGACACATCGACCTTGCCGGACCCGTCGAGATCGATCTCGACGAGGACCGACGTCTCCTTCGTCGTTCTCTGGACACGTCCTACGCGGCTCATGCGCTCTGCTCCTTCTTCAGTTCACGTACCGCGTCGAGGAACGCGTCGTTTTCCGCGGGGGTTCCGGCGGAGACCCGCAGCCACCCCGGTACGCCGTTGTCCCGGACCAAAACGCCCCGGTCGAGGATCTTCTGCCAGGCGGTGTGGGAGTCCTCGAATCGCCCGAACTGCACGAAGTTCGCGTCGGATTCGGTCACCTCGTACCCGATCGCACGCAGTTCGGCGACCAGCCGGTCCCGCTCGGTCTTCAGCTGCTCGACGTACCCCAGCAGCGTGTCGGTGTGCTCCAGGGCGGCCAGCGCCGTGGCCTGCGCGACGGCCGACAGGTGGTACGGCAGCCGTACGAGCTGGACGGCATCCACGACGGCCGGGTGCGCGGCGAGGTAGCCGAGGCGGAGCCCCGCCGCGCCGAAGGCCTTCGACATCGTCCGCGAGACGACGAGATTCGGCCGACCTTCGATCAGCGGCAGCAACGAGGCGCCGTGGCTGAACTCGATGTACGCCTCGTCCACGATCACCATCGACGGCTTCGCCGCCTGCGCGGCGTCGTACAGCGCGAGGACCACCTCGGGCGGGACCGCGTTGCCCGTGGGGTTGTTGGGGGTGGTGATGAAGACGACGTCCGGCCGGTGCTCGGCGATGGCCTGTGCGGCGGCCGCGACGTCGAGCGTGAAGTCCTCATTGCGAGGACCCGCGATCCACCCGGTGCCCGTGCCGCGTGCGATGAGCGCGTGCATCGAGTACGAGGGCTCGAAGCCGATCGCCGTACGGCCGGGTCCGCCGAAGGTCTGCAGGAGCTGCTGGATGACCTCGTTGGAGCCGTTGGCCGCCCAGACGTTCTCGATGCCGACCCGGTGCTTGCCGGTCTTCGTCAGGTACTCGGCGAGCTTCGTGCGCAGTTCGACCGCGTCCCGGTCCGGGTAGCGGTTGAGGTCGCGGGCGGCCTCGCGCACCCGCTCGGCGATCCGCTCGACGAGCGGTTCGGGCAGTGGGTACGGGTTCTCGTTGGTGTTCAGCCGTACGGGGACGTCGAGTTGGGGCGCGCCATAGGGGGACTTGCCGCGCAGCTCGTCCCGTACGGGGAGATCGTCGATGCCAGTCACTTGCCTTCAGGAACCTTCCAACCGAACCGAGCCTTGATCGCCGCGCCGTGCGCGGGCAGGTCCTCCGCCTCCGCCAGCGTCACCACGTGATGCGCCACGTCCGCCAGCGCGTCCTTCGTGTAGTCGACGATGTGGATGCCGCGCAGGAAGGACTGGACGGACAGGCCCGAGGAGTGGCAGGCGCAGCCGCCGGTGGGCAGGACGTGGTTGGAGCCGGCCGCGTAGTCGCCGAGCGAGACCGGCGCCCAGGGACCGATGAAGATCGCGCCCGCGTTCTTCACCCGGTCCGCGACGGCCGCCGCGTCCGCCGTCTGGATCTCCAGGTGTTCGGCGCCGTACGCGTCGACGACCCGCAGGCCCTCGTCCACGCCGTCGACCAGCACGATCGCGGACTGCCTGCCGTTCAACGCCGGGACGATCCGGTCCTCGATGTGCTTGGTGGCCGCGACCTGCGGTTCCAGCTCCTTCTCGACGGCTTCCGCGAGCGGGAGGGAGTCCGTGACGAGGACGGCGGCGGCCAGCGGGTCGTGCTCGGCCTGGCTGATCAGGTCGGAGGCCACGTGCACCGGGTCGGCGGTCTCGTCCGCGAGGATCGCGATCTCGGTGGGACCGGCCTCCGCGTCGATGCCGATCTTGCCGGTGAAGTACCGCTTGGCGGCGGCGACCCAGATGTTGCCCGGGCCCGTGACCATGTTGGCCGGGGCGCAGGACTCGGTGCCGTGCGCGAACATCGCGACGGCCTGGGCGCCTCCGACGGCGTACACCTCGTCGATACCGAGAAGCGCGCAGGCGGCGAGGATCGTGGGGTGCGGGAGCCCGCCGAATTCCTTCTGCGGCGGGGAGGCGAGGGCCATGGACGCGACACCGGCCTCCTGCGCCGGGACCGCGTTCATGATCACGGAGGAGGGGTAGACGGAGCGTCCGCCCGGCGCGTACAGACCGACGCGCTCGACCGGCACCCACTTCTCGGTGACCGAGCCGCCCGGCACCACCTGGGTGGTGTGCGCCGTACGGCGCTGCTCGCGGTGGACCAGGCGGGCACGGCGGATGGACTCCTCCAGGGCCGCGCGCACGGCCGGGTCGAGCCGCTCCAGGGCCTCGGCGAGGGCCTGGGCCGGAACCCGTACGGATTCGAGCAGTACGCCGTCGAATTTCTCCGCGTAGTCGATCAGCGCCGCGTCGCCCCGATGATGCACGGCCTCGCAGATCGGACGCACCTTCTCCAGGGCGGCCTGAACGTCGAAGTCGGCTCGGGGCAGCAGGTCGCGCAGGGCGGAGCCCTCGGGGAGGGCGTCGCCGCGCAGATCGATTCGGGAGATCACGGTCCCAATTCTCTCAGACGGCGATAAGACGCCGGACGGCCGTATCAATGGCTGATACAACGCCGGGAACCATGCCTGACCCGACGCCGGGAACCGTGGCTGACCCCACGCCGTGCACCGCCGTGTTCCGGCTGGTGAGTGGCTGATACCGGCCACCTTCGGTTCCGCGGAAGATCCCCTTCACCAGTAGCGTTCGGGCCGTCACTGAGCGGGCATTGGACGGTTGTACGAAACCCGCGAGTAGCTGGGGAGGAAGGTAAGTGCCGTGACCGAGGGTGCCGGCATCCGCAGTGGGGACCTGCCGGACGAACTGACCGCCGCCGAAGCCGGGATGTGGCAGGCCTTCCGCAACGGCAGCGTGTACGACCTGCGCAGCGGGAGCACGACCGTCGACGATCCGCACGGAGGCCATCCCTGGGGCCCCGAGCGCAGCGTCCGGGCACGGATCGTGGCGTGGCTGCTCCTCGACGGCCCGCCCGCCCTCCAGGGCCGGGTCTCCTCCCTGAAACTGACCGGCGTGCAGATCACCGACGTCCTCGACCTCGCGGGCGGCACCGTGGTGCCGTACGTCGAGATGAAGGGGTGCCGGTTCGAGAAGGAGATCCTGCTGCCGGAGGCGCGGTTCCAGACCCTGCGCCTGGTCGACTGCTCGGTGCCGCGCCTGGAGGCGGCCCGGGTGCACACCGAGGGCGATCTGCATCTGCCGCGCTGCCGGTTCCACAACGGCGTCCGGCTGACCGACGCGCACATCGGCACAGATCTGCTGCTCAACCAGGCCGTGGTCTACCGGGACCGGCGTGGGCGCTCGCTCACCTGCGACGGCATGACCGTGGGGCAGGACCTCCAGGCCGAGATGCTGGAGTCGCACGGCGAGCTGAGTCTGCGCGGCGCCACCGTCGGTGTCTCGCTGAGCCTGCGCGGCAGCAAGCTGAACAACCCGTACACGCGGCTCGCCCTGAACGCCCCCCAGCTCACCGTCAACCGCACGCTCTACATGACCCCCGCGGGCGTCGGCAATCCACTGCTGACCAGCGGCACGACCCCGGCGCGCGGCACGCTGGTGCAGCAGTTCGAGTGCCAGGGCGGGATCCGCCTCGACGACGGGCGCTTCGGGGACGCGGTCGACTTCGAGCGGGCCCGATTCGTCTTCGACGACGACCAGGAGCTTTCGCTGCGCCGGGTCCAGACGCCCGAGCTGCGCTTCCTCGGGGAGAGACCCGAGCGCGGCAAGGTGGTCCTGTCGGGCGCGCGGGTCGCCAATCTGGTGGACAGCGCGTCCAGTTGGCCGGCGCCCGGCAGCCTCCACATGGGCGGCTTCGTGTACGAGAGCCTCGTACCGCAGGGCGCGTTCCCGCTGACCCGGCGGCTGGAGTGGGTGGCGGCGGCGACCGCCGAGTACAACCCGGAGCCGTACGAGCGCCTCGCCACCGTGCTGC
Source organism: Streptomyces sp. NPDC050564 (assembly GCF_044457265.1). Classification (NCBI taxonomy): domain Bacteria; kingdom Bacillati; phylum Actinomycetota; class Actinomycetes; order Kitasatosporales; family Streptomycetaceae; genus Streptomyces; species Streptomyces sp. NPDC050564. Next base: position 36,327 of record NZ_JBITGS010000006.1, read on the forward strand.
GCAACTGCGGAGAGGACGAGGACGCGCGAGAGGTGCTGCTCGCCAAGCAGCGCCGCCGCCGCGAGACCCTGCCGCTCGCCGCCAAGCTCTGGGGGTACGCGCAGGACTGGACGGTCGCCTACGGATACCGGCCCGGGCGGGCCGCGCTGTGGATGGCGGTGCTGTGGGCGGCGACATCGATCGCTTTCTCGCACGCCAGCCATCCGCCGATCAACGGTGACGGGCATCCGCCGTGGAACGCCTCGCTGTTCGCCCTGGACCTGCTGTTACCGGTGATCGACCTCGGCCAGGTCGGCTTCTGGCAGCTGCGCGGCGGCTGGCAATGGCTGGCCGCGGTGGTGATCCTCCTCGGCTGGATCCTGGCGACGACGGTGGCGGCGGGGGCGACGCGGCTGCTGCGGCGCGGCTGACGCGAGCAGTTCCCCGCGCAGAAGGGCAGCCGAAGCGATGGCCGGATCGCGGCTGAGGCGGCAGCTTTCCGCACAGATATCGAACAGGTGAACAACAGTCACCTTTTACTCGCCCTTGACCGCTCGGCATACAACCAATCGACGGTTACGAAAGCGTCACCGTACGCCTCTGGCACACCTCCGACCTGCGGCTTTCAATGGTCTTCACCATGGTTCTGCTGCGCGCGTTCATCCGTACGGCACGGATGGTCAGGAACACTTCGCGCCTCGCCGACGGACTGCCCGCCGACGACGAGGTACTGCTCGACGCCCCGGACGAGCGCCTCGGTCCCGCGCTCGTCGCGGCGGGCCGCGGCGAACACGGCCCCGCCGCCAAGCTGCTCGCCACCACGCGAGAGGCCGCCGAGTGGGAGAACCGCGACCGGTACGCGATGCGCCTCGCGACGTTCGCGCGCTTCCGTGACCAGTGGCTCCGGGACTGGCAGGAAGCCTCGGCGCACGACCCGGACGCGCTGCTCGTCAAGGCCGAGCTCGCGGTGCGCCGCGGCTGGGAGTCGCCCGCCCGCGTCGAGCTGCTGCGCCAGGTCGGCCCGCTGGTCCTCGCCGCCGCCGAGGGCGATCCGCGCGATCCGGTCCCCTGGCGGATCGCGCTCGACCACGCCCGCGGCACACATGCCGGGCACACCGAGTTCGAGAAGCTGTGGGGCGAGGCCGTACGGCGCTCCCCGCACCACTACGGCTGCCATGTGGCCGCCCTGCAGTACCTGTCGGCCGCCTGGTACGGCTCGCACCGCGAGTGCTTCGACTTCGCCGAGCGGGCGGCGCAGGACGCGCTGCCGGGCTCCCTGGTGCAGGCGCTGCCGGTGCGCGCGGCCTTCGCGTATCTGACCGAGGGCGGCGGTGCGGCGGTGCCGCGCGAGCGCCTCGACGCAGCAGCCGACCTCGCGATCGCGGTCTCCGCGACGTACGGCGCCGCCGATGCCTGGCCCGCGGAGGTCCGCAACCTCCTCACCTATGTGCTGATCCGGCTGGAGCGCTGGACGGACGCCCTGGAGCAGCTCCGCCTGATCGGTCCGTACGCCACCTCGTTCCCCTGGGACCGGGTGTCGGACGACCCGCTCGGCCAGTTCCTGGAGCTGCGCGACGGTGTCCGCCTGGAGGTCGCTTCCGGCATGCCCCTGCATCCACGGAATGGGCACGACAGACGCGCCCGCTCCGGCGACCATTAGGCTTTCGCGTCGTGACCACCGTCCGGCTCCCGCTCTTCCCCCTGAACTCGGTCCTGTTCCCGGGGCTCGTGCTTCCTCTGAACGTTTTCGAGGAGCGCTATCGCGCCATGATGCGCGATCTGCTCAAGACCCCCGAGGACGAACGCCGGTTCGCCGTCGTCGCCATCCGCGACGGCCACGAGGTCGCGCCCACCGCGCCCGGCATGCCGGACCAGACCGCCGTGCCCCAACGCGGGCCCGCGGCCGGCTTCGGCGACGATCCGGCGAAGGCCTTCCACGAGGTGGGCTGCATCGCGGACGCGGCGACCATCCGGGAGCGCGCCGACGGCAGCTTCGAGGTACTGGCGACGGGCACGACACGCGTACGGCTGCTGTCGGTGGACGCGTCCGGCGCCTTCCTCACGGCCGAGCTGGAGGAGCTGCCCGAGGACCCCGGCGAGGAGGCCGGGGCGCTCGCCGAGGGGGTCCTGCGGGCCTTCCGCCAGTATCAGAAGCGCCTCGCGGGCGCCCGTGAGCGCTCGCTGTCGACCGGCGCGGACCTGCCGGACGAACCGGCGGTGGTCTCCTACCTCGTCGCGGCTGCCGCGATGCTGGACATTCCGGCGAAGCAGCGGCTGCTCCAGGCCCCGGACACGGCGACGCGGCTGCGCGAGGAGCTGAAACTCCTGCGCGCGGAGACCGCGATCATCCGTAATCTGCCGTCGTTGCCGGCGTCGGACCTGACGCGCGGCCCGACGAGTCTGAACTGAGGCCGGAATCCTCGATGGCGAAGAAGTCGAAGAAACAGCAGCAGTCCGGGGGAACTCCGGCGACGGTGGCCCTGACCGCGGCGGGAGTCCCGTACACGGTCCACGCGTACGAGCACGACCCGGCGCACCCCTCCTACGGCGAGGAGGCCGCCGAGGCGATGGGCGTCTCGCCGGAGCGGGTCTTCAAGACCCTGGTGGCGGACGTGGACGGCTCGCTCGTCGTCGCGGTGGTCCCGGTGGCCGGTTCCCTGGACCTGAAGGCCCTGGCCACGGCAGTGGGCGGGAAGCGCGCGGCGATGGCGGACCCGGCGGCGGCCGAACGCACGACGGGCTATGTCCGCGGCGGTATCTCTCCCCTGGGCCAGCGCAAGAAGCTCCCCACCGTGCTGGACTCCTCGGCCTCCGCGCACACCACGATCTGCGTCTCGGCGGGCCGCCGCGGCCTGGAGGTCGAACTCGCCCCCGTCGATCTGGCGAGCCTCACGGAAGCGGTCTGCGCGCCTGTCGCCCGTGCGTGACCCCTCGACGTCCGTCCCGTCCTCGGTTAAGCAAAAGGGACATGTCGAAGAAAACACGGAAACGCAAGTGGCGCACCAAGAAGGGCCGCTCCAACCACGGCCGCCGACCGGCGTGACCCCTCACCCGTACCAGGGGGCTCCGCGCCCCTGAAAGGGGCGCGGAGAACTGCGCGAACGGGGCCCTGGCAGAGCCCCAGGCACGGACGGGCAGGGGCGCGGAGGGTCGGAAAAACGCCCGCGATCGCCCCGGCGCCGGGTGCCTACCCAGCCGGAGGCGCGGGAGGCGCCCCGTACGGGCTCTGGTACGGATCGGGGTCCCGCGGCCCGAACAGGGCGGTGAGCCCTAGGTGGACCACCAGCGCGGCCAGGGACCACGTGAGCAACGCCCCCTTGGCCCCGAGCTTCAACGGCGCGGAGAACGTGACCCCCTTGCCCACAGCCTTCGCATGCGCGACCACGTTCTGCGTGGGCCCGAGCCAGACCCCGACCCGCCAGGCCAGCAGCGACCCGAGCAACCCCCCGACGGCGAGCGCGACGACCAACGGCACGCCCCCACGCCGCCGCACCAGGAAAACGACCAGCGCGCTCACCGCACCGAACCCCAGCGCAAGCAAAGTGAACGTTCCATCGACCCCGATGGCCTGCTCACCCTCGGTGTCCTTCAGATACACCGCACTGTCGTCCGCGATCAGCGGCACATGCGGCGCCAGCCACCACCACAGCACCCCGAGCAGCACCCCGGCGACCGCCACCACCACGGTGATCACGGCGGCCTCTCGCACTTCGGTCTTCATCCCGGGGCCGTCCTGTCCGTACGAGGCTTCATACGCGGCCGGATAAGCGGGCGGAGCCCCGTGTCCGGGAACGGGCGAAGCCTGCCAGGCATTGTGCGGGGAGTGTTCATGCGGCGGCGGAGGCGGAGTCAGCGGAGCGGTCACACTGCCATCGTGCCAGGCCCGGCTGTCAGCCGCGTCACCGGACGGCTGCCCGACGGTAAGCCCAGGTCGCAAGGGCCAGCGAGGCCACCCCGACACCGGCGCAGACGGCCAGGTCACCGAGGACGGCGGCCCAGTCGGGATGCGCCCCGAAAGTCCGCGCGAAGGCCTCCACCCCATAGGTCGAGGGCAGCAGATCACGCCCGTACTGCACGACCGTGGGCAGCCGGTCCGCCGGCAGCACACCCAGCAGCAGCGCCGCCGACATCCCCAACTGCCCGAGCAGTGTGGCCAGTTCGGGCCGTGGTGCGAGCAGCCCGAAAGCGGCCCCGAGCCCGGCGAGAGCAGCGCCCGCGAGCGGAATCACGGCGGCGAGCACCCACAGATGCGCCATCGGCAAACCGAAGAGCACACAGCCGAAGACGGCGGTGGCGACGGTCCCGGGCACGGTGAAGGACGCGTACGCGCCCGCGGCGCCGAGGACGACGGCGGCCGGCGGCACGGGCAGCGTCGCGTAGTGATCGAGGCCGCCGCTGGCGCGCAGCTGCCCGAAGTACTGGGCGAGGAGGTTGAGGGCGACGAAGGCCACGACCAGGACCGACGACCCGGCCACCACGGCCCGCGCCTCGCCCCCGCCGTCCACCACGCCCCGCATCAGGATCATGATCCCGACGGACTGGAAGGTGGCCACGAACAGCAGCGGGATCCGCGCGACGCGCGCCCGGGAGAGCTGCGCGCGGTACACGGCGGCCAGCGACGGCCACAGCCGCGCGCGCGGCCCCAGCTCCGCTGCATCGCCGGCGTCCTCGGCCACGGGCAGCGCACTGCCCGGCAGAACTCCAGCGGGTACGACACTCACGTCGAGCTGTTCCCCTTCAGTACGGCAGCCGTCCTGTTCCCAACGCCCACGGCCTTCGCCGGGTTCCACACGCCCACGGCCTCCCCCTGGTTCCGCGCACCTACGGCCTCCCCAGAGTTCCGTGTCCCCACGGCCTCCCGCAGCTTCCGTACGCCCACAGCCTCCCGCAAATCCCGTGCACCCACGCACCGGTGCACCTTCCGTACACCCACAGCCGCCCGCGAGTCCCGCGCACCCACGGCCTCTCGCAAGTCCCGTACGCCCACGGCGGCCTCCCCGGCCGCGGCGCCCAAGGCGTCCAGCGGCTTCCGTACAGCTTCCCGTACGGATTCCGCGTTCCTCGCGCTCACGCTTTCACCAGCCCCTGCGTATTGCCCCCGAGCGCGAGGTACACGTCCTCCAGGCTCGGCGTGGCCAGGGTGAAGTCGTCGAGGGCGGCGAAGGCGGCGCCTCCGGTGACCGTGGCGACGGCCGCGCGGGCCTCCTCGGGGGCGAGCCGCAGGGTCCAGCGGCGGCCCGACTCGACGGCGCGTTCGCGCAGCGCGGCGACCTCGGGAACCTCGAGCGGGGCGCTCTCGCGCCAGACGAGTTCGACCCGCACCTCGCCGGCGACCTGCTCCTTCAGCCCGGCGGGGGTGTCGCAGGCGATGACGCGGCCCTTGTCGAGGACGGCGACCCGGTCGAGGACGGTCTCGGCCTCGATGACGTTGTGGGTGACGAGCAGGACGGTCGTGCCGTGTTCCGCGCGGCGCCGGTCGACGGCGGACCACACGGCGCGGCGGGCGACGGGGTCCATGCCGGTGGTCGGCTCGTCGAGGACGAGTAGCGGCCGCGCCCCCACGAGCGCGGCGGCGAAGCAGGCGAGCCGCCGCTGTCCGCCGGAGAGCTTCTTCAGGGCGCGGGAGGCGAGCGGCGCGAGGCCCAGTTCGTCGAGTACGGCGTCCCGCTCGGTCCGCGCCTCGCGCAGGTCCAGGCCGCGCAGCCGACCGGTCGTCTCGGCGGCGAGCGACACGGTCAGTTCGTCGAGGGCGGTGGACTCCTGGCCGAGGTAGGCGAGGATCCGCGCCGCGCGTTCCGGGTGGCGCACGATGTCGTGGCCGAGGATGTCCACGCTGCCGTTGTCGGGACGCATCAGCCCGGTCAGCTGCCGTACCAGGGTCGACTTACCCGCGCCGTTCGGTCCGAGCAGCCCGAAGATCTCGCCGCGCCGGATGTCCAGACTCACCCCGTCGGTGGCCCGCACCTCGGGCGTTGCCGGGGTGCCCCGGCGTCCGCGCACCGCCGGATAGGTCTTGGTCAGACCGCGCACGGCGCACACGACATCACCCTTGTGTCCGTTCCGGACTGCCTGTGCCGTGCGCGTACTCACGAAGGACGAGAGTACGGGGTCCGATGCCCCGTTATGCGCCCGGGGCCTCGACGCAGCCCCGGCGAGCGCTTGAGGCTCACTCTCGGCACAGGCTCCTGCTCACTCCCCCGCGGGAGCGTGTTCCGCCGCCGTGCGCACGTCGATCTCGCGCCAAAAGCCCGCCCGGATCGCGTACCGGTCGTGCTCGTCGATCTGGTCGTCCTTGTGCGCGAGCAGGCCGAAGCGGGCCGCGTAGCGCAGCAGCTCGCCGTCCACCCGGTGCGGAATCCGCGGGTACATCGTGGACAGCTTCTGCAGATGGCTCGGGTCGGTGAGGCGCTCCATCCAGCGGCGCGCGAAGACCTGCCCCACCTCGTACGGATCGCCGCCGACGGTGGTGATGTCCTCCTCGCGGTCCGCCCACCGCTGCTCGGCGGAGGTGAGCTGGGCGAGCGTGGGCAGCACGGCGGCGTCCGCGGACTCGGTGGCGCCCCCGGGCCGCTCGATCCAGCCCTTGTCGGAGGACCAGCGCAGCGTGGCGCTGGCGGGATGCTGGGCGGGCTGGGTGCCGGGGCCACGCAGCGCGGCCAGGTCCTTGGGCGTGGGGACGCCCTTGGGCGCGGGCACGCGCTCCTCCGTGCCGTTCTGCGACTCGGCCGCCGCGTGGTGCTCGACCTCCTGCGCGGGACGCTCGGTCGCCGTGGTGAGTGCCGACTCGGGCAGCGGCGCGGAGAGGATCGCGGCGATCTCGGGGCGCGGCGCGGGCTGCGGCGCACAGATCCCGCCGAGTTCCTTGGCGCGTACGGCCTTGGTGATCCAGGCCCGGTCGAGCACGCGGCGCTCGTCGGCCTCGGCGACCAGGTCCTCGGACTGGTTGTAGTCGCCGTCCGCGGCCTGTACCGCCCACAGGTGGACGGCGACGCCGTGCTCCTTGGCGGCCATCATGCCCGGCAGCAGATCCCCGTCGCCGGTCACCAGGACCACGTCGGAGCAGGCGCGGTTGCGCGCCAGCTCGGTCAGCTCGGCATGCATGGCGGCGTCGACGCCCTTCTGCGCCCACCGCCCGTCACTGCGGGTCAGCGCGCCCAGGCGCACCGTCACCCGGGGCATCACGCGCAGCCTGCGGTGCTCCGGCTGCGGTACGCGGTCGGGGGCGCCGTCGAACCAGTAGATGCGCAGCAGGGGCCGCTCCGTGTCGGACTCGGCGCGCTCGCGCAGACCCTGGATGAGGGCGGCGTGGTCGACGGTGATCCGGGAGCGAGAGGGTTCCCCGGCGAGAAGGCTGGCGGCAGCCCCGAGCAGGTACCCGGCGTCCACCAGGACGATGCAGCGGTCCACGCGGTCCACCCTCTTTCCGGTTTCCGGGAGGTTTGCTTCGGGCTTCCTTCGAGTCTGCCCGACCGTGCGGAGGTTAACGGCCGGAACTCGATCTTCGGCGTGGCGTATCGGGAGAACACCCCCCGACAGGCCTTATTACGCACGGTAATTCTCCGAAATGCGTTGGTTGTCAGCCTATGTGAATCTGGTCGCGGCCCTGGCCCCTAGATCCCCCCCAGGAGGCAGATCACCATGGCCAAGAACAAGAACCGCAAGCAGGGCAGCCAGCAGAACCGCGCCTCGCAGGCCGAGCAGGCCCACGAGCAGGCGCAGCGTTCCTCGGCGGAGCCTCAGCAGTCGCCGATCACGCACGCTCAGGGCAGCCCCGCGGATGTTGCCCGTAAGCAGCAAAAGCGCTTCGGCCACAACTGAGGCCCGGCGCGCGGGCTGTTGAAGCCCAGGGACACACCGAGGGGCGCATCCGTTGGCGGATGCGCCCCTCGCGTACGTCGGTCCGCGACTGTGTAAGCCCGCTCCTCCTTGGGTCAGCCCGCCAGGCAGGACGGGCCCAGCAGCACCTTCAGGTCGCCGAAGAGTGCCGGATCCGGCTTCACCCGGTGCCGGTCGAGCCGCAGCACCGTCGTCTTGCGCGGGCCCTGGAGCTTGATGCGGACCTCGCTCTCGCCCTTGTGGTGGCTGAGGATCTCGCCGAGGCGGCTGACCATCGGCGGGGTGACCTTGACCGCCGGGATGGTGAGGATCACGGGCGCGTTGGTGCCCGCGTTCGACAGGTCCGGGACCTGGAGCTCCATCGCGACCAGGCGCGGCACGTCCTCGCGCTTGTCGAGGCGTCCCTTGACGAACACGACCGCGTCCTCGACGAGTTGGGTCGACACCAGCTGGTAGGTCGCCGGGAAGAACATGCACTCGATGGAGCCCGCGAGGTCCTCGACCGTGGCGATCGCCCAGGCGTTGCCCTGCTTGGTCATCTTGCGCTGGAGGCCCGAGATGATGCCACCGATCGTCACGACCGCGCCGTCCGCGTGCTCACCTCCGGTGAGCTGGGAGATGCCCGCGTCCGCCTTGTCGGACAGCACGTGCTCCAGGCCGAAGAGCGGGTGGTCGGAGACGTACAGACCGAGCATCTCCCGCTCCTGGGCGAGCAGATAGGCCTTGTCCCACTCGTCGGTCGTGAACTCGACGTCGAGTCCGAAGCCTGGCTCGTTCGTCTCCTCCTCGCCCATCCCGCCGAAGAGGTCGAACTGGCCCTCGGCCTCCTTGCGCTTGACCGCCACCACGTTGTCGATCATCGGCTCGAACTGTGCGGTGAGGCCCTTGCGGGTGTGCCCCATCGTGTCGAACGCGCCCGCCTTGATCAGCGATTCGGTGGTGCGCTTGTTGCAGGCCACCGCCTCGACCTTGTCGAGGTAGTCGGGGAAGGAGGCGTACTTCCCCTTGGCCTTGCGGCTCTTGATGATCGACTCGACCACGTTCGTACCGACGTTGCGGACGGCCTCGAGCCCGAAGAGGATGACGTCGTCACCCTGCGCGGCGAAGTTGTGCACCGACTCGTTGACGTTCGGTGGCAGCACCTTGATGCCCATGCGCCGGCACTCGTTCAGATAGATCGCGGACTTGTCCTTGTCGTCCTTGACCGAGGTGAGCAGGCCCGCCATGTACTCGGCGGGGTAGTTCGCCTTGAGGTAGGCGGTCCAGTACGAGACCAGGCCGTACGCGGCCGAGTGGGCCTTGTTGAAGGCGTAGCCGGCGAAGGGGACCAGCACGTCCCACAGGGCCTGGATCGCCTCGTCGCTGTAGCCGTTCTTCTGGGCGCCGGCCTGGAAGATGGTGAAGTTCTTCGCCAGCTCGTCGGGCTTCTTCTTGCCCATCACGCGGCGCAGGATGTCGGCCTCGCCGAGCGAGTACCCGGCAATGATCTGGGCGGCCTTCTGCACCTGCTCCTGGTAGACGATCAGGCCGTAGGTGACCGCCAGGACCTCCTGGAGGGGCTCCTCCAGCTCCTTGTGGATCGGCGTGATCTCCTGCAGGCCGTTCTTACGGAGCGCGTAGTTCGTGTGCGAGTCCATGCCCATCGGGCCGGGACGGTAGAGCGCCGAGACGGCGGAGATGTCTTCGAAGTTGTCGGGCTTCATCAGACGCAGCAGCGAGCGCATGGGGCCGCCGTCGAACTGGAAGACGCCCAGGGTCTCGCCCCGCTGGAGCAGTTCGAAGGTCTTCGGATCGTCGAGCGGGAGGGCCAGCAGGTCGAGGTCGATGCCCTTGTTGGACTTCACCATCTTGACGGCGTCGTCCATGATCGTCAGGTTGCGCAGGCCGAGGAAGTCCATCTTCAGCAGGCCGAGCGACTCGCACTGCGGGTAGTCCCACTGCGTGATGGTCACGCCGTCCGTGTGCCGCACCCAGACCGGGGCGTGGTCGACGATGGGCTCGCTGGACATGATGACGCCGGCGGCGTGCACGCCCATCTGCCGGACCAGGCCCTCGACGCCCTTGGCGGTGTCGATGACCTTCTTCACATCCGGCTCGTTCTCGTACATCCCGCGGATCTCGCCGGCCTCGCTGTAGCGCGGGTGCGAGGAGTCGGTGATGCCGCTGAGGTCGATGCCCTTGCCGAGGACGTCGGCGGGCATCGCCTTGGTGAGGCGGTCGCCCATGGCGTACGGGTAGCCCAGCACGCGCGCGGAGTCCTTGATGGCGTTCTTCGCCTTGATCTTGCCGTACGTGCCGATCATGGCGACCTTGTCGGCGCCGTATTTCTCGGTCACGTACCTGATCACCTCGACGCGCCGACGCTCGTCGAAGTCGATGTCGACGTCGGGCATGGAGACGCGCTCGGGGTTGAGGAACCGCTCGAAGATCAGACCGTGCGGGATCGGGTCGAGGTCGGTGATGCCCATGGCGTACGCGACGATCGAACCGGCCGCCGAGCCACGGCCCGGGCCCACCGCGATGCCCTGGCTCTTGGCCCACATGATGAAGTCGGCGACGACGAGGAAGTATCCCGGGAACCCCATCTGGATGATGACGTCCATCTCGTACTCGGCCTGCTTCTGGCGGTCCTCGGGGACGCCGCCGGGGAAGCGGCGCTCCATGCCGCGGCGCACCTCCTCCTGGAACCAGGTGACCTCGGTGAAGCCCTCGGGGATGTCGAACTTCGGCATGAGGTTCTTCGCCTCGAACATGCCGGTCGTGTCGATCTGCTCGGCGACCAGGAGGGTGTTGGCGCAGCCCTCCTGCCACGCTTCCGAGGAGTCGATGGCGTACATCTCGTCCGTCGACTTCAGGTAGTAGCCGGTGCCGTCGAAGCGGAAGCGGTCCGGGTCGGAGAGGTTCTTGCCGGTCTGGATGCACAGCAGGGCGTCGTGGGCGGTCGCCTCGTGCGCGTACGTGTAGTGCGAGTCGTTCGTCACCAGGGGCGGGATGCCGAGCTTCTTGCCGATCTCCAGCAGACCGTCGCGGACCCGGCGCTCGATCTCGATGCCGTGGTCCATCAGCTCCAGGAAATAGCGGTCCTTGCCGAAGATGTCCTGGTACTCGGCGGCCGACTTCAGGGCCTCGTCGAACTGGCCGAGGCGCAGCCGGGTCTGGAGCTCGCCGGAGGGGCAGCCGGTGGAGGCGATGAGCCCCTCGGACCACTGGGAGATGGTCTCCTTGTCCATGCGGGGCCACTTCTGCAGCCAGCCCTCGGCGTACGCGTCCGAGGAGAGCCGGAAGAGGTTGTGCAGGCCCGTCTTGTTCGCCGCCCAGATCGTCTTGTGCGTGTAACCACCCGAACCGGACACGTCGTCGCGCTTCTGGTGGGGCTGGCCCCACTGGATCTTGCGCTTGTTGCGCCGGGACTCCGGAGCGACGTACGCCTCGATACCGATGATCGGTGTGACCCCCGACTTCTTCGCCGTGTGGAAGAAGTCGTACGCCCCGTGGAGGTTGCCGTGGTCGCTCATGGCGATGTGGGTCATGCCCATCTCATTGCAGGCATTGAACATGTCCTTGAGCCGCGCGGCACCGTCCAGCAGCGAGTACTGGGTGTGGACGTGCAGGTGCGTGAACGGCGGCTTCGACACGGTTTCGGCCTCCAAGAAGAACGATCGGCGACAGGCTGCGGACAGTCTGGGGGGACAGCGTCGAAGTCTATGCCGGGCCACTGACACTCCGCGGGGGATCACACGTACCTTCATCCGGGGTACTCGGATCCCAGGGCGTACCTTCGTCGACGGAGTCCGGGCACTCCGGCGGTTCGTCGTCCGTTGGAGGTGGACGGACCACCTTGTCCCCGGGGGCGGCGCGCCCGCCCCCACGTCACGCACCACCTGCACCAGGAGGCACCCAGCGATGTCGGTCCCGCAGCTCAGCGCCGAGCAACGCGGCGAGCAGATCCTCGCCGTCTTCGACACCGCCTTCGGCGAGCTCCTGGCCGCCGACCCGGCCGCGTTCCGCGTGAAGTTCCGCAAGATGGCGGCCTCCGCCTTCGCCTTCTACCGGGGCACGGCGGGCCTCTTCTACCACGATCTCGAGCAGGAGAAGCGGGGCGGACCGTACCTGGACGAGCGGACCTCCCGGGTCTGGATCCACGGCGACCTGCACGCCGAGAACTTCGGCACGTACATGGACGCCCAGGGCCGCCTGATCTTCAATGTGAACGACTTCGACGAGGCGTACGTCGGCCCCTTCACCTGGGACCTCAAGCGATTCGCGGCCTCCGTGGCGCTCATCGGCTACGCGAAGGCGCTGAGCGACGAGCAGATCACCGAGCTCGTCAAGGTGTACGCCGCCGCCTACCGCGAGCGCATCCACGCCCTGGCCACCGGCGCCAAGAGCGACGAGGTGCCGCCCTTCACGCTGGACACCGCCGAGGGCCCGCTGCTGGACGCGCTGCGCGACGCCCGCTCGCTGACCCGCTTCGGGCTGCTCGACTCGATGACCGAGATCCGTGACTTCGAGCGCCGCTTCGCGCCGGGCGGCGGCTCCATCGAGCTGGACGCGGCCACCCGCTACAAGGTGCTGGCAGCCTTCGACGGCTACCTGGAGACGCTGCCCGAGTCGTCGCTGGCCCGCCCGGACTCGTACCGCGTCAAGGACGTCGTCGGCCGCCGCGGCATCGGCATCGGCTCCGCCGGTCTGCCGTCCTACAACATCCTTCTGGAGGGCGCCACCGACGCTCTGGAGAACGATGTGGTGATCTACATCAAGCAGGCCCAGACCCCGGCCGTCTCCCGGCACATCACGGATACCGCGATCCGCGAGTACTTCCAGCACGAGGGCCACCGCACGGTGATCTCCCAGCGCGCGCTCCAGGCGCACGCCGACCCGTGGCTGGGCTGGACCGAGCTGGACGGCGCGGGCCAGCTGGTCGCCGAGGTGTCGCCGTACGCGGTGGACCTGGACTGGGGCGACATCGACGACCCCGAGGAGATCGCTTCGGTCGTCGCGGACCTCGGCCGGTCCACGGCCACGATGCACGCGGCGGCGGACGACGAGAGCGGCCACTCGGAACTGGTCCCGTTCTCCACGGAGCGGGCCATCGACGCTGCGATCGCGGCGGACGAGGACGGCTTCGCGGACCTCCTGGTGGACTTCGCGCACAGCTACGGCGCACGCGCGCGCGAGGACCACCAGATCTTCGTGGACCTGTTCCGCAACGGCCGGATTCCGGGCCTGTAGGCACGCCCGCCGACGCACTCACAACGCTCCCGTAACGCACAGGAACCCTTTAGGGGACCCTTACGGGAGCGCGTGGGAGACTCTCCTCCGCTATGGACATATCCGGGACCCCGCTCAGAGCCGTGCGCGCGGCGCTGTTCACGGCTTTCGTCGTGACGCTCTCCACCGCGTCGCACGTGCTGCTGTCCCGGGTCCCGCTGCCGCTGAGCACCGTGGCCGCGATCGCCGCCGCCGTCTTCGGCATCGCGTACGCCCTGGCCGGCCGCGAGCGCGGCTTCGGGCGGATCGCGGCCCTGCTGATCCCGTTGGAGCTGGCCGCCGACACCGTGTTCACCACGGGGCAGCACGTCTGTTACGGCAGGGCGGGCGGACCGGTCGCGGGCCCGCTGCGCTCGGTCGGCTTCGACGTCCTGTGCGGCGGCGGCAATGTGGGCACCCCGCTGGCACAGGTGACCGGTGCCGGCACCGACCGCGCGGCGGCCCTGCTCGCGCACGCCGACCCGGCCGCCGCCTGGCTGCTGCTCGGCGCGCACGTCGGCGTCGGGCTCCTCGCGGCCGCCTGGTTGCGGCGCGGCGAGCGGGCCCTGGACCAACTGCTGCGCGCCGTGGCCGCCGCCACCTTCCGGCCGCTGCTGATCGCGGTCGCCGCGGTGACCGTACGGCTCGCTCCGGCCCGCCGGCTGCCGCGCCCCACCGGCCGTACGGCCACCGTCCTTACACGCCTGTTCGTGCACTCCCTGGGACGGCGTGGACCGCCGTGCTCGGTCGCTTTCGCGTGAACGAGTCCGCCCGAGCTGCAGTAGGCCGCCCGGGCGACAGCATCCGCTGAGCGACAGCACCTGAGCACCAGCAGCCCCCCATACGTATCCCGCGTACGGCATGTGCGCGTCCCCAGGGAGATCACCAATATGAGCAAGCGGAACAGCCAGGCGGCGAAGACGGCGGCCCGTGAGAAGCTGCGCCTGGAGCGCGAGCGCCAGGCCAAGCGCGACAAGGTCAAGCGGCAGGCCATCGTGGCCGGCTCCCTCGTCGCCGTCCTCGCGATAGCGGGCGGCATCGGCTACGCCGTCGTGCAGAACAACAAGCCCAGCCACTGGGAGTCCATCAAGAGCGACAAGGTCGTCGCGCCCGCCAACACCACGGGCACGAACGGTACGACCGTCGTTCTCGGCAAGAGCACCGCGAAGAAGACCCTGAAGCTCTACGAGGACCCGCGCTGCCCGATCTGCGCCCAGTTCGAGCAGACGGTCGGCTCCACCCTGAAGAAGGACTTCGACGCGGGGAAGTTCAAGATCCAGTACATCGGCGGCACGTTCCTCGACGGCGACTCCGACAAGAAGGGCAAGATCAAGATCGGCTCCCGCGGCGAGGGCTCCAAGAACGCGATGAGCGCCCTGGGTGCGGCGCTGAACGTGAGCCCGGAAGCCTTCCTGGAGTACAAGACTGCGCTCTACTCGGCGAAGTACCACCCCGAGGAGACGGACGACAAGTTCAAGAGCGACGACTACCTGATCAAGGTCGCGGACACGGTCGGCGCGCTCAAGAACAACACGGCGTTCCAGAGCGCCGTCAAGGACGGCAAGTACGACGCCTGGGCGCTGGCCATGTCCGAGACGTTCAACACCAACAAGGACGGCGTCAACGGCACGCCGAGCCTGGTGATGAACGGCAAGAAGCTCACCGGCTCCGACGGCCAGAACGCCCCGATGACGGTCGCGGACTTCAACACGGCGATCGACGCGGCACTCAAGGCCTGAGCCACCGGCGCCTCGGCACACCGGCAACGGGCGCCGAGCACCGACCTGCGCCGACGGGCTCGTTGAGCGACCAGCTCTCGAAGAGCGGGCGAACTTTTGTCAGTTCGCCCGCTCTTGGCTTGTACTGATCGGTAACCTGATCGCTCGTGACCAGTCGCTTCAGATCATCCGACTCCTCGGGCGCCGTCAACTCCCGCGCCCCGCGCCGCCGTACGGTCGTCAAGGCCGCGGCCGCCACCGCCGTCCTCGCCGCCCCGCTCGCGGCCGCTCTGCCGGCCCGAGCCGCCGAGGCCCCCGCCTTCCTGCACGGTGTCGCCTCCGGCGATCCGCTGCCCGACGGCATCCTGCTGTGGACCCGGGTGACGCCCACCGCCGCGGCGATACCCGGCTCCGGGCTCGGCCCGGACACCGAGGTCAGCTGGACCGTCGCCAAGGACAAGGCGTTCAACACGATCGTCGCCAAGGGTTCCACCACCGCGACGGCCGCCTCGGACCACACCGTCAAGGCGGACATCCGCGGCCTGGAACCGGCCACGGACTACTGGTTCCGCTTCTCCGCAGGCGGCACCGACTCGCCCGTCGCCCGCACCCGCACCACCCCGGCCGCCGACGCCGCCGTGACCGGTCTGCGCTTCGGCGTGGTCTCCTGCGCCAACTGGGAGGCGGGCTACTTCTCGCCCTACCGCCACCTGGCCGCGCGCGGCGACCTGGATGCCTGGCTGCACCTGGGCGACTACATCTACGAGTACAAGTCCGGTGAGTACGCGGCGCGCGGCACGGTCGTACGGCCGCACGCCCCCGCCAACGAGATCCTCACCCTCGCCGACTACCGCACCCGGCACGGCCGTTACAAGACCGACCCGGATCTGCAGGCGCTGCACCACAAGGCGCCCGTCGTCGCGATCTGGGACGACCACGAGTTCGCCGACAACGCCTGGTCGGGCGGCGCGGTGAACCACACCGAGGGCGCCGAGGGCACCTGGTCGGCCCGTCAGGCCGCGGCGAAGCAGGCCTACTTCGAGTGGATGCCGGTCCGCCCGGCGATCGCGGGCACCACCTACCGCCGGCTGCGCTTCGGCAAGCTTGCCGACCTCTCCCTGCTCGACCTGCGGTCCTTCCGCTCGCAGCAGGCGTCCACGGGCAGCGGCTCGGTCGACGACCCGGACCGTACGATCACCGGCCGGGCCCAGCTCGACTGGCTGAAGGCCGGGCTCAAGGCCTCCGACACCCGCTGGCGCCTGGTCGGCAACTCGGTGATGATCTCGCCGTTCTCGGTGGGCTCGCTCCCCGCCGACCTGCTCAAGCCGCTCGCCAAGCTGCTCGGACTGCCGCAGGAGGGCATCGCCCTCAACACCGACCAGTGGGACGGCTACACGGACGACCGCCGCGAACTGCTCGCGCATCTGCGTTCGAACGCGATCGGCAACACGGTCTTCCTGACCGGCGACATCCACATGGCCTGGGCCAACGATGTGCCGGTCGACGCCGGTACGTACCCGCTGTCCGCCTCGGCCGCCACGGAGTTCGTGGTCACCTCGGTGACCTCCGACAACCTCGACGACATCGTCAAGGTCCCGGAGGGCACCGTCTCGGCCGTGGCCGCGCCGATCATCCGCGCGGCGAACCGGCACGTCCACTGGGTCGACACCGACCGTCACGGCTACGGCGTCCTGGACATCACCGCCGACCGCGCGCAGATGGACTACTACGTGCTCTCCGACCGCACGAACCCGAACGCGACCTCGTCCTGGGTCCGTTCGTACCGCACGCGCAGCGGCACGCAGAAGGTGGAGCGGACGTACGACCCGGTGTAAGGGCCGTAGGGCTCTACAGACTGTCAGCGTCGTAGGGCTCTACAGACTCTCGAGGAAGCCGAGCGCCACCTTCCAGGTGGCCTCGGCCGCCTCCTCGTCGTAGTCGGGCAGATCGGGGTCGGTGTAGAGGTGACCGGCACCGGCATACCGGTAGACCTCCACGTCGGCCCCCGCTCGCTGCATCTGCAGATACCAGGCGCTCAGCCAGTCGTCGGTCTCGAACTGGTCGGGCTCGGCGACATGCAGCTGGACCGGCAGGTCGTCCACCGACGCGCTCTGAGCGATGTCCGACGTGCCGTGCAGGAGCAGCAGCCCGCGGGCCTTCTCGTCGCCGAGCGCCAGGGTCTGCGCGATGGAGGCGCCGAGCGAGAATCCCGCGTACACCAGGCCGCGCTCGGAGTAGGGCGCGGCGGCCAGGACCGCGCGCTTGAGCAGCTCGTCCTTGCCGATCTCTTCCTTGAAGGCCATGCCCTCCTCCACGGTCTCGAAGGTGCGCCCGTCGAAGAGATCGGGCGTCCACACCTCGTGTCCCGCGTCGCGCAGCCGGTCCGCCGCGGCGCGCACCGCGGGCCGCAGCCCGTAGGTCGAGTGAAAGAGCATGATGTTCATGAGCCCCATGGTGCCAGCCGGCACCGACAACGCCGGGCGGCGACTGTACCCACTTCCGCCCCAGGATCACATGTTCATCATCACCCGCGGGCGGTTACGGTCTCAGGCATGGAGAACGTACTGCGACCGCTGATCGTCGTCGGTGGCTCGGTCGTGCTCACGCTGCTCATCGGGTGGGCCGTGGACCACCTGCTGCGACGGGCCGACGACCGGCATCACGAGACCACCCCGTTGTGGGGCCTGCTCCGCCGCGGCCGCGTCCCCTTCCAGCTCGTCCTGTTCGCGGCCCTGCTCAGAGGCTCGTACGACCAGGCGAAACTGCTGATGGAACACCGGGTCGGCATCGGCCGGGCCCTGACGCTGATCCTCATCGGGTCCGCCGCGTGGCTGGTGGTGCGTATCGCGACGGCGATCGTCGAGACCTCGTACACCCGCTATGCCAGCGCCCACCGCGACCCGGCGCGGGTCCGCCGGGTGCGCACACAGGTGACGCTGATCCAGCGCGTGGTGTCCGCGATCGTCGCCGTGGTGGCTGTCGCGTCGATGCTGCTCACGTTCCCGGCGATGCGCGCCGCCGGTGCCTCGCTGCTCGCCTCGGCCGGCATCCTCGGCATCGTCGCCGGTGTCGCCGCGCAGTCCACACTCGCCAACCTCTTCGCCGGACTGCAGATCGCCTTCGGCGACATGGTGCGCCTCGGCGACACCGTCGTGGTGGACGGCGAGTGGGGCACGGTCGAGGAGATCACACTGACGTTCCTCACCGTACGGACGTGGGACGAACGCCGGATCACCATGCCGGTCTCGTACTTCACGTCCAAGCCCTTCGAGAACTGGTCGCGTGGCACCCCCCAGATGACCGGCATCGTCTTCTTCCACGTCGACCACTGCGCGCCTGTGGAGGCGATGCGCGAGAAGCTGCGCGACATCCTGCGCGCCTGCCCGGCCTGGGACGGCCGGGACTACGGACTGGCCGTCACGGACTCGACGCCCAACACCATGCAGGTACGCGCCCTGGTCACCGCGAAGGACGCGGACGACATCTGGACGGTACGGGTCACGGTCCGCGAGCAGATGATCCGCTGGCTGACCGAGGAGCACCCCTACGCGCTCCCCCGTGTCAACACGGCGGACGCGGCACTGCCGCCGGGCCGGGTACCGCGTGCGAGGCGCGGCGAATCGGACGGAGCGGACGGGGCCGCGGCCCATACGGATCACGGTCGGAGCGTGTACGAGCCACCGCGGACGGGGCCGGGCCGCGGTTGACTTGCCGGCCGGACGGGGCCGGGTAGCGATTGACCCTCCCGCCGGACCGGGGCCGGGCCGCGGTTCCCCCGGCTTCCGGAGCGGGAGGGGGGCTCAATGCCCGCGTTCCGCGCCCCCGTTGACCTGGATCACCTGCGCGGTGATGTGTCCGGCGCTCGGAGACGCCAGCCAGTGAAGAGTGCCGGCGACGTCCCCGGGCGTACCGGCCCGCCCCGTCGAGGTCTCCGCGACGAGCCGCTCCCGCCGGGCCTGCTCGATCTCGCCGCCGAAGAACCCGGTGTCCTCGACATAGCCGGGAGCCACGACGTTCACGGTGATGCCCCGCGGACCCAACTCCCGGGCCAGATCGTAGGCGTACGGGTGCAACGCGGCCTTGGACGCCGCGTACGCGGCGCTGCCGGATCCCCGGTAGGCGGCGATGGAGCTCAGGAACAGCACCCGTCCGCCGGGCGAGGCCAGCCGCTCCCGCAGGGCCTCCGTGAGCAGGGCCGCGGTCAGCGTGTTGAGTCGGAAGTTGACGGTCCAGTTGTGCGCGACGGCTTCGAGCGGGTCCTCGGTCTCGAGCTTCGGCTCCAGATTCCCGGCGCCGCCGGCGCTGTGCACCAGCACGTCCACCGTGCCGAACTCGTCCCCCACGAACTCCGCGACACCGCGCACGCTGTGCGGATCACTCAGATCAGCGGCGTACGTGAGCGCCCCGGGCACCCCGGCCTTCTCCAACACCTCGGCTCGCCGCCCGAGCAGCAACACCCGATCCCCGTCGGCCGCGAAGGCCTGCGCCGCCGCGAGGCCGATCCCCGATCCACCACCGCTGATCACCACGTTGCGTGCCATGATCCGATCCTAGGAGCGACAGCCGCCGACGGCGAGAACCCTCACGGGAGACCCGCCCATCTCAACCCACTGGAAACAGGCGGTCCGCGGGTCAACGCACTGGAAACGGGCGGTGCGCGGGTGGAGCGCACCTGGCGAAGCCCGGCGCGGCGTCACCGCAAGCTGCGCACGTCCAGGTGTCGCAGCACCCGGTCCACGATCTCCGGATCCGCCCCCGCCTCACTCCGCGCCGACAGCACCTCGTGCCGGGCCGCGCTCATCATCTCGCTCTGAATC
Organism: Streptomyces sp. NPDC050564; assembly: GCF_044457265.1. NCBI lineage: Bacteria > Bacillati > Actinomycetota > Actinomycetes > Kitasatosporales > Streptomycetaceae > Streptomyces > Streptomyces sp. NPDC050564. The sequence goes on from NZ_JBITGS010000006.1 coordinate 55,927, forward strand.
CGCCGTATCCTCTTGGCCCGCCGAGCCCGCTGCTCGTAGGCCTCCCTGCGCTCCTCGTCCCCCATGTCGGGACTGATCCGCACTCCGATGTCGAAGGCCCGCCGCAGCAACTGCTCGGTCACCTCCTCCGACAGCTCCTCGACCTCCTCGATCTCCTTCAGCCTGCGCCTGGCGGCCTTCGCGGCCCGAATCGCCAGCTCCTTCTCGAAGGCCTTCTCGACATCCGTGTCGGCCCGCACCCCGAGCTTCCTGACCAGCCAGGGCAGCGTGAGCCCCTGCAGCACGAGCGTCCCCATGATCACCCCGAACGCGATGAACACGATCTCGTCCCGGTCCGGGAACGGCGACCCGTCCTCCATCTTCAGCGGAATCGCCAGTGCCAGGGCGACCGACGCGACCCCCCGCATCCCCGACCACCACATCACGACGGTCTCCCGCCACGATGTCGGAATCTCCTCGTCGTAGTCCCGTTTCGCATGCAGCCGCTTGGTCAGCCAGGTGGCCGGCAACAGCCACACCAGCCGTACGAGCACCACCACGACCACGATGGCGGCGGCCCATCCCAGCATCTCGCCCCACCGCCCGGCCGCCGTCCTGATCGCGTTGTGCAGCTCAAGACCGATCAACCCGAACGCGACCCCGGTGACGAGCGTGTCCACCACGTCCCAGAACGTGTACCCGGCAAGCCGCGTCATGACGTCGTCGGCGTCGGTCGCGTACTCCGCCAGGAACAGCGCGGTGGTGAGCACGGCGAGCACCCCGGAGCCGTGCAGTTCCTCGGCGAGGACGTACGCGGCGTAGGGCACGAGCAGCGTCAGCCCGATCTGCAGTGTGGCGTCGCCGAGCAGGTCCATCAGCCTGTTCGCGACCCAGCCGAGCGCCAGACCGATGACGAGCGCGACGACGGCGGACAGGACGAGGTCGAGCCCGGCGCGCCAGGGCGAGAAGGTCCCGCTGATGGCGGCGGCGATCGCGACGTGGTAGAGCACGATGGCCGTCACGTCGTTGAAGAGCCCCTCCCCCTCCAGGATGGACACCAGTCGGCGCGGCAGCCCGAGCTGTCCCGCGACCGCGGTGGCCGCGACCGGATCGGGCGGTGCCACGAGCGCGCCGAGCGCCACGGCGGCGGCGATCGGCAGCCCCGGCACGATCGCGTTGGCGACGACCGCCACGGCCGCGGTGGTGACGAACACCAGAGCCACGGCCAGCAGGAAGATCGGCCGTTTGTTGGCGGCGAACTGTCTCCACGACGTCCGCCGCACCGAGGCGTACAACAGCGGCGGCAGCAACAGGGGCAGGATCAGTTCCGGCGGGATGTCCACGTTGGGTACGAAGTCCAGCACGGCCAGGACGATCCCGAGGAGCGTCATCAGCACCGGCGCCGGCAGCCGGAGCCGGTCCCCGACCGGGACGCTCACCACGGCCCCGAGCAGCAGCATGAACAGCAGGGCCAACTGATCCACGGTCAACGCTCCGGCGAGGTCTAGGCGATCAAGGGCGGCCAGACCTCCAGCGTGCCACGCGCCGATTCCTTCCGCCGCGACGGCGACCAGCGCGGCAGCCCCTCGGCCGGGCCCGGGAGAGGGGGAGGAGAACGCCCACTACGGGCATCCCCTCTGCAGAGAGCGCCACATCGCCCGGTTTACAGGGAGCGCCGCATCGCCCGGTGCGGAATGCCCGCGTCCGGGAACTCCTCTCCGTAAGCCTCGTACCCGAGCCGCTCGTAGAACCCGAGCGCGTGCGTCTGCGCGTGCAGGTCCACCGCCGCCAGTCCACGCGCGCGTGCCGCGTCCTCGATGGCGCGTACGAGGGCGGCGCCGACGCCGAGCCCGCGCGCCTCGCGCGTCACGGCGAGCCGGCCGAGCGAGCCGACCGTCGGGTCGCCGTCGGTCTTCACGGCCGCCGCCTCGCCGTACAGGAGCCGCCCGGTGCCGAGCGGCACCCCGTCCTCCCGGACGGCCAGCACATGCAGGGCGCCGGCATCGTACGCGTCGTACTCGATGTCCTCGGGGACGTCCTGTTCCCCGACGAAGACCTCCTTGCGCACCGCGAAGCACGCCTCGCGGTCGGCGGCGTCCTCGGCCACCCGCAGCACGTACGAGCCGCTCTGCGCCCCGTGGGACGCGCTCACGCGTAGCTCTCCTCGCGTACCTTGTCGAGCGCCTTCTGCAGGTCCTCGGGGTAGTCGCTCGCGAACTCCACCCACTGCCCGTCGCCGGGGTGCTCGAAGCCGAGCCGCACCGCGTGCAGCCACTGCCGGGTGAGGCCGAGCCGCTTGGCGAGCGTCGGGTCCGCGCCGTACGTCAGGTCGCCGACGCAGGGGTGGCGGTGGGCCGCCATGTGGACGCGGATCTGGTGGGTGCGCCCCGTCTCCAGCTTGACGTCGAGCAGCGACGCCGCTCGGAACGCCTCGACCATGTCGTAGTGCGTGATCGACGGCTTGCCCTCGGCCGTGACCGCCCACTTGTAGTCGAGGTTCGGGTGGCGTCCGATGGGCGCGTCGATGGTGCCGCTGGTCGGGTCCGGGTGGCCCTGCACGAGCGTGTGGTAGCGCTTGTCGACCGTGCGCTCCTTGAACTGACGCTTGAGCGACGTGTACGCGTACTCCGACTTGGCGACCACCATCAGGCCCGAGGTGCCCACGTCGAGGCGGTGCACGATGCCCTGGCGCTCGGAGGCTCCGGAGGTCGAGATCCGGTATCCGGCGGCCGCGAGACCGCCGATCACGGTCGGGCCCGACCAGCCGGGGCTGGGGTGCGCGGCCACACCGACCGGCTTGACGATCACGACCACGTCATCGTCGTCGTGCACGATCTCCATGCCCTCGACGGGCTCGGCGACGATCTGCACGGGCGCGGGCGCCTGCGGCATCTCGACCTCGAGCCAGGCGCCGCCCTGCACCCGCTCGGACTTGCCGACCACCGAGCCGTCGACCGTGACCTTCCCCGCCGCGGCGAGCTCGGCGGCCTTCGTGCGGGAGAAGCCGAACATGCGGGAGATGGCGGCGTCGACGCGCTCGCCCTCCAAGCCGTCGGGCACGGGCAGGGTACGGATCTCGGGAATCGTGCTCACCCGTCGAGTATGCCGGACGGGTCCGACACCACTTGACCACCGCCCGAACATCAGTGCCCGTGGAGGGCACCACCCGCGGGGTCAGTCCCGGTGGACGGTCCCGTCCGGGTCGAGCCCGCGGAAGGACAGCAGCACGATCAGGATGCCGCCGCAGACGATCGCCGAGTCGGCCAGGTTGAAGACCGCGAAGTGCTTGGGCGCGATGAAGTCGACGACCGCGCCCTCGAAGACGCCGGGCGAGCGGAAGATCCGGTCGGTCAGGTTGCCCAGCGCACCGCCGAGGAGCAGGCCCAGCGCGATCGCCCAGGGCAGGCTGTAGAGCTTGCGCGCCAGCCGGGCGATGACCACGATCACGGCCGCGGCGATCACCGTGAAGATGACCGTGAAGGCCTCGCCGAAGCCGAAGGCCGCGCCCGCGTTGCGGATCGCCTCGAACTTCAGCCAGTCCCCGACGATCTCGATCGAGTCGTGGTGCTCCAGCTTCGCGACCACGATCATCTTGCTCACGAGGTCGAGGGCGTACGCCAGCACGGCGACCGTGAACAGGACAGCGATCCTTCGCTTGCCCTTCGGCCGCTCGTCCGTGGCCGACGTGCCGTCCGCTCCGGAGTCCGCGCCCGAGTCCGTACCGGACCGCTCGCCTGTGGCCGACTCGTGGGATCCGGACCTGTCGCCCGACGCCGCGTTCCCGTCGGACTGCTCCGGACCGGCCCCCGCCGTTCCTGGGACGTCCGGCGTACCGATGATGCGCTCCGCCTCTGCCACGTGAGTGAATCCCTCGACCTAGGTTCCTGACTGAGGACGAGGGTACGGCACACCTCCCGGGCCCCATGCGCTCAGGAGCCCTCCCGCGCCCTTCGGTGACGGCGTTCCCGCTTCCGCTCGACCGTGGGGTCAGTAACGCCGTTCTTGCTTCTGCTTGCACTCGACGCACAGGGTGGCGCGCGGGAAGGCCTGCATCCGTGCCTTGCCGATGGGATTGCCGCAGTTCTCGCACAGTCCGTACGTGCCCGCGTCGAGCTTCTCCAGGGCGCGCTCGGTCTGGATGACCATCTCTTGGGCGTTGGCCGCGAGGGCCATCTCGTGCTCGCGCGTGATGTTCTTGGTGCCGGTGTCCGCCTGGTCGTCGCCCGCGCCGTCGCCGGAGTCGCGCATCAGGCCCGCGAGCGCCTGCTCGGACGACGAGATCTCGGTACGCAACCGCAGCGCCTCCGACTGCAGCTCCGCGCGCGCCTCCGCGACCTCTTCCGGGGTCCAGGGGTCCTCGCCGGGGCGCACCGCGAGCTCGCCGGGCTCCACGGCCGCGATCCGCGCCTTCGGGACCGGGGTGGGCTTCTTCGCCGCCGTGGCCGTGCCAGGAGTCTTCTTCGCAACCACCGTCGTGGCTCCCGTCGTCTTCGCGGCCTGGGCCGCGCCCTCGGCCGCGGAAGCGACCGCCTTTTTGGCCGTACTGGTGCTCTTCCCGGCCGCGCTCCTCGCACCGGCCCTCTTCGTGGTGCCGCCCTTCGCCCCGGCGCCCTTCACCGGTGCCGTCTCCTCCGAGACGGTGCCCGTCGCCGCGGCCTTGGACCCGGTGGTCCCGGTCCCGGCGGCCTTCTTGGCCGCCGCCTGCTTCGCCGCCGCTGTCTTCTTCGCGTCGGACTTCTTGACGACCGTCTTCGTAACCGTCGCCTTCGTGGGCGCCGTTTTGGGGGCGGCCGTTTTGGTGGCTGCCGTCTTCGAAGGAGCCGCGTCGGCCGTCGCGGCCTTGGTAGCGGCCGCTTTCCTGGTGACCGTCTTCGTAGCGGCCACCTTTTTGTTCACCGTCTTCGTCACGGTCGCCTTCTTGTTCACCGTCTTCGTCACGGCTGTCTTCCCGCTCACGGTCTTCGTCGCCGCCTCGGTCGCCGCCTCGGAAGCCGTCCTGGAAGCCGTCTTCACCGGCTTGGCGGCGCCCGTCACCGACGCCACCTGCGCGCTCTTCTTCCCGTCCACGTCCTTGGCCGCCGGACCCGTGGATCTGACGGACGCCGACTGCTGTACGGCGGTCTTCTTCGCCACCATGGCCGCGGCCCCTTCACATATTGTGATTTCGCTCGCGAATCGTGCTGGGACGATAAATCGACTTCTGTCCCGCGGCAACGGGGCACGCCATCCATTCGACCGCCCCGCGGGCCCCGCGCGACAAGCCTGCATGCGTTGTGCCCAGCTCCCCGCCCGGTAATCCGCCGGGCCCGGCGTCCCAGGATCCGGACACTCGCGCCTCGCCATTCGGGTCACCGTGCGGGCCGCCGCGGCACCCCGGAAAACCGGTCGGCCGCTGTCCCCGCGGCGCCGTACACTGGGCGGAGCGAGAAGCGTGGATGGGGACGAGTAGCGGCGTACGCAGCCAAGAGCGACCCGGGGACGGTGGAAGCCCGGGGGCGAGCGCGACGCGAAGATCACCCCGGAGCCGCCGGCAGAACGCCCCGCAGGGGCCAGTAGATCCGGCATCGCGACCCCAATGAGGGGGCTCACCGGCGCACACGGGCACCGGGGAGCCAAGGAGGGTGGTACCGCGGGAGCGCGCCGCACACGGCGTCCGCAGCAGCTACGAGGTAGCAGCACAGGCTCTCGTCCCTCCGGACGGAAGGCAGAAAGTCCGCCGGAGGAAGATCGATGACGCAGTACCGCCAGGTGCCCGCCCAGGTCGACCTGCCCGCCCTCGAGCACGCCGTGCTCGACTTCTGGCGCGAGCAGAAGATCTTTGCCAAGAGCCTTGAGCAGTCCGAGGGCCGCCCCGAGTGGGTGTTCTACGAGGGCCCGCCCACCGCCAACGGCATGCCGGGCGCCCACCACATCGAGGCCCGCGTCTTCAAGGACGTCTTCCCGCGCTTCCGCACCATGCGCGGCTACCACGTGGCGCGCAAGGCCGGCTGGGACTGCCACGGCCTCCCTGTGGAGCTGGCGGTCGAGAAGGAGCTCGGCTTCAGCGGCAAGCAGGACATCGAGGCGTACGGCATCGCCGAGTTCAACGCCAAGTGCCGCGAGTCCGTGACCCGCCACACCGACGCCTTCAGCGACCTCACGACCCGCATGGGCTACTGGGTCGACCTGGACGACGCGTACCGCACGATGGACCCCGAGTACGTGGAGTCCGTGTGGTGGTCGCTCAAGGAGATCTTCAACAAGGGCCTGCTGGTTCAGGACCACCGCGTCGCCCCCTGGTGTCCACGCTGCGGCACCGGCCTCTCCGACCACGAGCTGGCACAGGGCTACGAGACGGTCGTCGACCCGTCCGTGTACGTCCGTTTCCCGCTCACCTCCGGTCCGCTGGCCGGCCAGGCCGCGCTCCTGGTGTGGACGACGACCCCCTGGACGCTGGTCTCCAACACCGCGGTCGCCGCGCACCCCGAGGTCACCTACGTGGTCGCGACGAACGGCGAGGAGAAGCTCGTCGTCGCCGAGCCCCTCGTCGAGAAGTCCCTCGGCGAGGGCTGGGAGACCACCGGCGAGACCTTCACCGGCGCCGAAATGGAGCGCTGGACGTATCAACGCCCGTTCGAGCTGGTGGAGTTCCCGGCGGGGACGGAAGCCCACTACGTGGTGAACGCGGAGTACGTGACGACCGAGGACGGTACGGGTCTGGTCCACCAGTCCCCCGCCTTCGGTGAGGACGACCTCAAGGTCTGCCGCGCCTACGGCCTGCCCGTGGTGAACCCCGTCCGCCCCGACGGCGCCTTCGAGGAGGACGTCCCCCTCGTAGGCGGCATCTTCTTCAAGAAGGCGGACGAAAAGCTCACCGAGGACCTCCAGAACCGCGGTCTGCTCTTCAAGCACATCCCGTACGAGCACAGCTATCCGCACTGCTGGCGCTGCCACACCGCGCTCCTCTACTACGCGCAGCCGTCCTGGTACATCCGCACCACGGCCATCAAGGACCGCCTGCTCCAGGAGAACGAGAAGACCAACTGGTTCCCGGAGTCGGTCAAGCACGGCCGCTTCGGCGACTGGCTGAACAACAACATCGACTGGGCGCTCTCCCGCAGCCGCTACTGGGGCACCCCGCTCCCGCTGTGGCGCTGCGAGAACGACCACCTCACCTGCGTCGGCTCCCGCGCGGAGCTCACGGAGCTGACCGGCACCGACCAGTCGAACCTGGACCCGCACCGCCCGTACATCGACGAGGTCACGTTCGCCTGCCCCCAGTGTCAGCAGACGGCGACCCGCGTCCCGGAGGTCATCGACGCCTGGTACGACTCGGGTTCGATGCCGTTCGCGCAGTGGGGCTACCCGTACAAGAACAAGGAACTCTTCGAGAGCCGCTACCCGGCGCAGTTCATCAGCGAGGCCATCGACCAGACGCGTGGGTGGTTCTACACGCTCATGGCCGTCGGCACGCTGGTCTTCGACAAGTCCTCGTACGAGAACGTCGTGTGCCTGGGCCACATCCTCGCCGAGGACGGCCGCAAGATGTCCAAGCACCTGGGCAACATCCTGCAGCCGATCCCGCTGATGGACCAGCACGGCGCGGACGCGGTCCGCTGGTTCATGGCGGCGGGTGGCTCTCCGTGGGCAGCGCGCCGCGTGGGCCACGGCACGATCCAGGAGGTGGTGCGCAAGACCCTCCTCACCTACTGGAACACGGTCGCCTTCCAGGCCCTCTACGCCCGCACCTCCAACTGGGCGCCCAGCGAGGCCGATCCGGCCCCGGCGGACCGCCCGGTCCTCGACCGCTGGCTGCTCTCCGAGCTCCACGCACTCACCGACCAGGTGACGCAGGCTCTGGAGGCATACGACACCCAGCGCGCCGGAAAGCTCCTCTCGGCGTTCGTCGACGACCTGTCCAACTGGTACGTGCGCCGCTCGCGTCGTCGCTTCTGGCAGGGCGACAAGGCCGCGCTGCGCACGCTGCACGAGGTCGTGGAGACGGTCACGCGCCTGATGGCCCCGCTGACCCCGTTCATCACCGAGCGGGTCTGGCAGGACCTGGTCGCCCCGGTCACGCCGGGCGCCCCGGAGTCCGTGCACCTCTCCTCCTGGCCGGAGGCGGACCTGTCCGCCATCGACCCCGAGCTGTCGAAGCAGATGGTGCTGGTACGCCGTCTCGTGGAGCTCGGCCGCGCCACGCGCGCCGAGTCGGGCGTGAAGACGCGCCAGCCGCTGTCCCGCGCGCTGGTCGCGGCGGTGGGCTTCGAGACGCTCGACCGCGAGCTGCACGCGCAGATCACGGAAGAGCTGAACGTGAGCTCCCTCGCCTCGCTCTCCGAAGTCGGCGGCTCACTGGTCGACACCACCGCCAAGGCGAACTTCCGCGCGCTCGGCAAGCGCTTCGGCAAGGGCGTCCAGGCGGTCGCGAAGGCCATCGCCGAGACGGACGCGGCGGCGCTGTCGCTGGCTCTGCGCGAGGGCACGGCGTCGGTGGAGGTCGACGGTGAGACGGTGACGCTGGCCCCGGACGAGGTGATCATCACGGAGACCCCGCGCGAGGGCTGGTCGGTGGCTTCCGACTCGGGCGCGACGGTCGCGCTGGACCTGGAGATCACGGAGGAGCTGCGTCAGGCGGGCCTCGCCCGTGACGCGATCCGCCTGATCCAGGAGGCCCGCAAGAACAGCGGCCTCGACGTGGCGGACCGCATCGCGCTCCGCTGGACCGCCACGGACCCGGCCGTCATCGCCGCCCTGTCCGAACACTCCGACCTGATCTCCGACGAAGTCCTCGCCACGGACTTCGCCCAGGGCGAGGCCGACGACACCTACGGCACCCCGTTCACGGACGACGCCCTGTCCCTGACGTTCCGCCTCCGCAAGGCGTAGCACCTGGGGGGCGGCGCCAGGGCTTCTCGCCCACGCCGCCCCTTGAAGGGGCGCGAGGAACTGCGCGACAAGCCCCCACCACCCGCAGCCGAAACACAACCCGGGAGGTCTGGAGGCGCAGCCCCCGGATACGGGACGGGCAGGGGCGGAGGGGGCGAAACAAACCCCACCCCAGCCCTTCCCACGCACACCAAGAAGGCCCGAGCCCGCCAGAAATCCGGCGGCCTCGGGCCTTCGGCGTTGCGTACCCACGTACAGATGCCCCAACGACCGCACAAAAGGGCGGGGCCCCCGGAATCCGGGGGCCCCGCCCTGAACGCTGCCGACGCCTAAGGCGTACTAAAGGCCGTCAGTTGTCGTCCTCGTCGATGAGGAACCCGCGCATCGGCGAGGGCGCCTGCTGCATCGGCGACGGCCCCTGGGGCCGCACCGGAGCCATCGGCTGGGTCATGGCCGGAGACATCTGCTGCTGCCCACCGTAGGAGGGCGCAGCCGGTGCCGGACCGCCACCCATGCCCTGGTTGCCGCCGTACGACGGCGCGCTGGCGCCTGCCGGGGCCATCGAGGGCGCGGAGGGCGAGGGCAGGGACGCCGTGGCCGGGGTGCGCGGCGGAGCGAGCGAGTCGTCCGCCTGCGTCTCCAGCTGGCGCAGCTGCGACTCCAGGTAGGACTTCAGCCGCGTGCGGTACTCGCGCTCGAAGCCGCGCAGGTCCTCGACCTTGCGCTCCAGCGTGGCGCGAGCGGACTCCAGGGAGCCCATCGCGACGCGGTGCTTCTCCTGCGCGTCCCGCTCCAGGGCGTCAGCCTTGGCACGGGCGTCGCGCTCCAGACCCTCGGCGCGGCTGCGAGCCTCGCCGACGATCTTGTTGGCCTCGGAACGGGCCTCGGCGATCGCCTGGTCGGCGGTCTGCTGAGCCAGCGAGAGGACACGCGCGGCGCTGTCGCCACCGGGGCCCTGCTGCGGCATCTGCGGGCCGTGACCGCCCATGGGGCCACCCATGGGACCGCCCATCGGGCCACCCATCTGCTGCATCTGCGGCTGCATCTGGCCGGGACCCTGGCCCATCGGACCCTGGCCCATCGGACCCTGGCCCATGGGGCCCGGACCCTGCGGACCGCCCTGGCCACTGGGGCCGGCGGGCAGCTGCGGGGCACCGCTCGGCAGCTGGGGCGGGCCACCCATGGGGCCACCCATCTGCTGCTGCGGCGGGCCCGATATGCCGGCGGGCACGGGAGCGCCCGGACCGCGCATGCCCTGCGGGGGGCCCTGCTGCTGGTCCTGCTGCTCGGGCGGCTTACGCATGCCCTGCTGCTGGTTCTGCGCGGCCGCGCGCGTGGCAGCGGCCAGCTTGGCGCGCAGATCCTCGTTCTCGCGGAGCAGTCGCGTCAGTTCGGCTTCGACCTCGTCGAGGAAGGCATCGACCTCGTCCTCGTCATAGCCTTCTCGGAGGCGGACGGTCGTGAACTGCTTGTTCCGCACGTCCTCGGGGGTCAACGGCATCTCTTCACCTCAACGTAGTCGTCGGCATTCGGCAAGACCGTATCGTTCACAGCCGGCTCACGACGGAGATCAGGATGTAGACGATGATCATCAGTACGAAGAAGGACAGGTCGAGCGCCACGCCCCCGAGACGCAGCGGCGGAATGAACCGCCGCAGAAGCTTGAGCGGTGGATCGGTGACAGTGTAGGTGGCCTCGAGAACGACCACCATCGCCTTGCCGGGTTGCCATGAGCGGGCGAACTGGAAGACGTAGTCCATGACCAACCGGAAGATCAGCACGATGAGGAAGCACATCAGCGCGATGTAGAAAACCTGCCCGACCACGCTCATGATCCGTGCTTCCCTCTCCCCTGTTTCCGTGCGTCATTCCGGTCCTGCGTCTCAGCTCTGGTTGAAGAACCCGCCCTCTGCGATGCGGGCCTTGTCCTCCGCCGTGACATCGACGTTAGCAGGCGACAACAGGAACACCTTCTGCGTCACCCGCTCGATGCTGCCGTGGAGACCAAACACCAAACCGGCCGCAAAGTCGACAAGTCGCTTCGCATCTGTGTCATCCATCTCAGTCAGATTCATGATCACCGGGGTGCCCTCACGGAAGTGTTCCCCGATGGTACGGGCCTCGTTGTAGGTCCGGGGGTGCAGTGTGGTGATCCGGTAGGGCTCTCGCTCGGACACGACCTTGGGCATGATCACCGGGGCGTTCTTCTCCAGGCTTTGACGTTCTTGTGTGATGGACGCCACGGGGGCGATTCGCGCCGGACGCGCGGATTCCGCGGCGAGCGAAGCGGAATGCGGCACCGGATCGCGCGGCGCCGGAGGCTGCACCACTCGCACCGATTCGTCCCGTTGAGACTGATGTGTCTGATGTGACTGGTGTGGCGACTCGTGTCGCCGACGGTCCCGCTCGGGCTCCGGGTCAAGCTCGGGCTCGAAGTCGTCGTCGGGGTCGAATCCCCTGCCGTCGTACCCATCGTCCTCCACGAGGCCGAGGTAGACCGCCATCTTGCGCATCGCGCCGGCCATGCTCTGAGTCCTCCGCTCTGTGGTGGATCGGCTGACGAATTGCCAAGTGCCCGCGATCCACGAGGTCGTTATGCCCGCCTGTGGCGGTAATGACCATATTTTCTGCTGTGGTCCGACTTCTTGGCGACGTTACCCGAGCCTGGGTCGGACTCCGAGTACCGCAGTACCGACGCGTACATGTGTCGCTCCGGCTGCCACGGCCTGTTCGAGGTCCGTACTCATCCCTGCCGAGACCATGTTCGCAGCCGGATGAGCGCGGCGCAGGACAGTCGACAAATCCATCAGCCGCTCGAACGCCGCCTGTTGGCGCCCCGCGTACGGTCCGGTGAGCGGCGCGACAGTCATCAGCCCGTCGAGCCGGAGCCCCGGAGCCCGAGCGACGAGGTCGCCCAACTCTTCGATTCCGCCGGGCCCTACGCCACCCCGCTCCCCTCTCCCGCTCTCCTGCGCGTCCAACGCGACCTGGAGGAGACAGCCCACCTCGCGCTCCGCTCGCACCGCTTCCTTCGACAGAGCTGTGACGAGCTTGGAACGATCGACGGACTGCACGACATCCGCATAACCGACCACGGAACGCACCTTGTTGGTCTGCAACTGACCGACAAAATGCCACGAGAGGGGCAGATCCGAACATTCAGCGGCCTTGGGCGCCGCGTCCTGGTCCCGGTTCTCGGCGACGTGACGCACACCGAGTTCCGACAGGATCCGCACATCGCTCGCGGGGTAGGTCTTGGTGACCACGATCAGGGTCACCTCTTCGCGCTTGCGCCCGGCGGCGATGCACGCCGCCGTGATGCGCTGTTCCACTTTCGCCAGATTTTCGGCGAGTTGAGCCTTACGGTCCGTCATGCCCCATCAGTCCAGCCAGACATAGCCGGCGAGCCGCCCGGTGGTGCGGTCGCGCCGGTACGAGAAGTGGTCCCCCGATTCGAGCGTGCACACCGGCGACTGCTCCCGGTCGCGCACCCCGAGCCGTTTCAACTGCGCGTGCACTCCGGCGGTCACATCGACCGCTGGCGTGCCCCAGCTGGTCTCGGCGTACGCCGCCGGTTCGACGGCGGCGACGTCGGCGCGCATCCGCTCCGGCACTTCGTAGCAACGCCCGCAGACGGCGGGGCCGGTGCGGGCGACGATCCGGTCGGCCTCGGCGCCGAGTTCGACCATGGCCCGTACGGCGGCGGGAACGACTCCGGCGACCATGCCGGGCCGTCCCGCGTGGGCGGCGGCCACGACTCCGGCGACCGGATCGGCCAGCAGGACCGGTGTGCAATCGGCGGTGAGAACGGCGAGGGCGAGCCCCCGTCGCACGGTGACGATCGCGTCGACGGACGGAATCCCCGAAGAGACCCACGGCCCGTCCACCACCGCCACGTCCGGCCCGTGCACCTGGTTCATCCAGACCACCTGGGCCGGGTCGAGACCGAGCGCCTTGGCGGCCAGTTCGCGATTGGTCCGTACGGAGTCGGGGTCGTCGCCGACCGCTCCGCCGAGGTTGAGCTCCTCGTACGGAACGGCGCTCACCCCGCCCCACCGGTCGGTGAAGGCGAAGTGCGCGCCGCTCACTGTGCTCGTTTCGGAGCGCTGCCCTATCACTTCAGGAAGTCCGGCACGTCCAGCTCTTCGGCCGCGCTGTCCGAGTAGGCGCGGGACGGCGGGACCGGCGGGGAGACCTGGATCTCGCCGACCGGCTCCGGGGCGGGCTCCGGGGCCTCCTTCGGCGTGACGCTGCCGAGCGAGCCGAAGGACGGGCGGCTCTCGGAGGGCCGCACCGGGGCGGGCTCGTCGCGCTTCGCGGACGAGGCGCCGAGCACGTTGTCCCGCTTCGCCGGAGGCTGACCGCCGTCGAAGCCGGCGGCGATGACGGTGACCCGCACCTCGTCACCGAGGGCGTCGTCGATGACCGCACCGAAGATGATGTTGGCCTCGGGGTGCGCGGCCTCGCTGACCAGCTGGGCGGCTTCGTTGATCTCGAACAGGCCGAGGTCGGAGCCGCCGGAGATGGAGAGCAGGACGCCGCGGGCGCCGTCGATGGAGGCTTCGAGGAGCGGCGAGGAGATCGCCATCTCGGCCGCGGCCACCGCGCGATCGTCGCCGCGGGCCGAGCCGATGCCCATGAGCGCCGAACCCGCCTCGGACATCACGGACTTGACGTCGGCGAAGTCGAGGTTGATCAGACCCGGCGTGGTGATGAGGTCGGTGATGCCCTGAACACCGGAGAGCAGGACCTGGTCCGCCGACTTGAAGGCGTCGAGGACCGAGACCTGGCGGTCCGAGATGGACAGCAGCCGGTCGTTCGGGATGACGATGAGGGTGTCGACCTCTTCGCGGAGTTCGGCGATGCCGTCCTCGGCCTGGTTGGCCCGGCGCCGTCCCTCGAAGGTGAACGGGCGGGTGACCACGCCGATGGTGAGGGCGCCGAGCGAGCGGGCGATGTTGGCCACGACGGGTGCGCCGCCGGTGCCGGTGCCGCCGCCTTCACCGGCTGTCACGAAGACCATGTCGGCCCCCTTGAGGACCTCCTCGATCTCCTCGCGGTGGTCCTCGGCGGCCTTGCGGCCGACGGCCGGGTTGGCTCCGGCGCCGAGTCCGCGGGTCAGTTCGCGGCCGACGTCGAGCTTGACGTCGGCGTCGCTCATCAACAGCGCCTGCGCGTCGGTGTTGATGGCGATGAACTCGACGCCCTTGAGACCGACCTCGATCATCCGGTTGATGGCATTGACACCACCGCCGCCGACACCGATGACTTTGATGACTGCGAGGTAGTTCTGCGGTGCTGCCACGTCGAAGGCCTCTCGCCTCGAGTTACGTGTCGTCGCCTCGCACGCTCGCGATCCGACGACTGATGCCGAATGGGACGGTCCGAACGCCGACCCGAACCCTAACGCTGAAGTTTAGGGTTACCAGTGTGTCTGTTCCTTGGACTCTTCCGAACAGGACACTAAGTCGACAAGTGGCGCACGTTCAACGAACACGCCGAACCTCCCGTTTTTCTTTTCACCCTATGTGATCAGGCGTAGCGCTGCCCAACCAGGGTGCTGGCCTGCGCGGATGTGCGTCAACTCCCCGATGACGCAGGAGCGGTGGGAGCGCTTACGTCGAAGTGCCGGGCGCCGGGAGCGGCTTTCATGAGAGCGGTGAGTGTCCTGGCCTTCGCGCGACCCTTCTCGCCACTGCCCCACTCGACGGTGCGGCCGCCCTTCAACTCCAGCGAGATGGAGTCGTAGGAACGGACCTTGAGGGTACGAGTGTCACGGGCGACGGCGGCCGGAATGTCGCCGGCGACCCGCACCGCCTCGCGCACCAGCCGGTCGGTGCCGAAGCGGCGCAGCCCCACCGACCGGGAGACCGCCAATTCCAGTGTGAGCACGCCCTTCGGAGCGTCGGAAACCGTGGCGAATCGCACGCCCTTGGCGTCCACTTCGACGAACTTTGCGCCTTTTTCGACAATCAGGACCGGAGTGCGTTCGGTCACTTTCAGGCCGATTTCATGCGGCCAGGAACGGACGACATCAACCGAGTCAATTCGGGGCAATTTCTGGCGCAGTCGTTCCTCAATGGCGTCGGTGTCGACGGAAATCAGTGGGGATCCGACCGGAACATCGGCCGCTTCTCGCACCTGCTCGGCCGTCAGCACTCGCATCCCGGAAGCCGATACGCGTTCCACGCGCAGCCACTGCGAGCCGTACAGGACCCAGAACGAAGCGGCTCCGCCCAACACCGCGGCGATCAAAAGGATGATGAGCACACGAAGGCGACGCAGCCGCCCGAGACGGGGCGGCCGGGGCGGGCCGGACTCCAGCTTCTGCCGTTCGCCGCGCTCGGCGGTGTTCGGTCCGGCCACGCTCCCTGCCTTCCCTCATGCGGTGCTAGTGACGGCGAGAGGCGATCGCCTCGTACACCATGCCGACGAGCAGGTCGTCGGCGTCCCGGCGGCCGAACTCGCTGGCGGCACGGGACATCTCGTACAGCCGGTGCGGGTCGGCGAGCACGGGCAGCACGTTCTGCTGCACCCACTGGGGCGTCAGCTCCGCGTCGTCGACAAGGAGGCCACCGCCGGCCTTGACCACCGGCTGAGCGTTCAGCCGCTGTTCGCCGTTGCCGATGGGCAGCGGGACATAGGCGGCGGGCAGCCCGACGGCGGAGAGTTCGGCGACGGTCATCGCGCCCGCGCGGCACAGCATCATGTCGGCCGCGGCGTACGCGAGGTCCATCCGGTCCACGTACGGTACCGGGATGTACGGGGGCATCCCCGGCATCTGATGCACCTGCGGCAGTTCGTTCTTCGGGCCCACCGCGTGCAGGATCTGGATGCCCGCCTGCTGGAGGTACGGAGCCGCCTGCTCGACCACCTCGTTGAGGCGGCGGGCGCCCTGCGAGCCGCCGGACACCAGCAGGGTCGGCAGCGCGGGGTCGAGGCCGAACGCGGCGCGCGCCTCGGGGCGCACGGCGGCACGGTCGAGGGTGGCGATGGAGCGGCGCAGCGGGATGCCGATGTAGCGGGCGTCGCGCAGCTTGCTGTCCGGCGTGGAGACGGCGACCCGGGCGGCATATCGGGAGCCGATCTTGTTGGCGAGACCCGGCCGGGCGTTGGCCTCGTGGATGACGATCGGCACGCCGAGGCGCTTGGCCGCGAGGTAGCCGGGCAGGGCGACGTAGCCGCCGAAGCCGACGACCGCGTCCGCCTTGGTGCGCTCCAGGATCTGCTCGGCCGCCTTGATCGTGCCGCGCAGCCGTCCGGGGACGGTGATCAGCTCGGGCGTGGGCTTGCGCGGCAGCGGGACGGCGGGGATCAGCGCGAGATCGTATCCGCGCTCGGGTACGAGTCGGGTCTCAAGTCCGCGTTCCGTGCCCAGGGCCGTGATCCCCACGGTCGGGTCCTGCCTGCGCAGGGCGTCCGCGAGGGCGAGCGCGGGCTCGATGTGGCCGGCGGTCCCCCCGCCGGCGAGTACGACATGCACCGAAATTCACCGCTCTCCGGACGAACGCGCCGCGGCGCGCCGTCGCATCGTGTTCCATCTCCGAGGCCCCGCGGCCCCCACGGAGCCTCTCACCGCAGCCCGCTTTCTACCAAAGCGAGGTTGCCGCATCGCGAGCGCCGCCCGCGCAGCGGGGTCGTCCCGCGCGAAGGCGATCAGCAGCCCGATGGCGAACATGGTCGGCAACAGGGCGGAACCCCCGTAGGAGAACAGCGGGAGCGGGACTCCGGCGATCGGCAGCAGACCGAGTACCGCACCGATGTTGATCACGGCCTGGGTCGTGATCCAGGTGGTCACGCCTCCCGCGGCATACCTCACGAAGGGGTCCTCCGTGCGTCCGGCCACGCGGATACCCGCATAGCCTAGAGCCGCGAAGAGGGCGAGTACCGACAGCGTCCCCGCGAGGCCCAGTTCCTCACCGGTGACGGCGAAGATGAAGTCGGTGTGGGCTTCGGGCAGTTGGCCCCATTTCTCCACGCTCGCACCGAGTCCGGAACCGAAGAGTCCGCCGGAGGCGAGCGCATAGATCCCGTGCACGGCCTGCCAGCACGAGGTGACGCCGGTGCCGGGTTCGGTGGCGCCGATGCAGGAGAACCGGGCCATGCGGTTCGGGCTGGTCTTGATGAGGATCACACCGAGCATGCCGGCGATGGACAGCACGCCGACGAACAGCCGGGTCGGCGCGCCCGCCAGCCACAGCAGTCCGAACAGGATCGCGGTGAGGATGATCGCCGTCCCCATGTCGCCGCCGAGCATGATCAGCCCGAGCAGCATGAACGCCACCGGGACGAGCGGCACCAGCATGTGCTTCCACTGCATGAGCAGGCGCTTGTCCTCCTTGCGGGCGATCAGGTCGGCGCCCCACAGCACGAGGGCGAGCTTGCCGAACTCGCTGGGCTGGATCTGGAAGGAGCCGCCGAGGGAGATCCAGTTCTGGTTGCCGTTGATCGCGACTCCTATCCCGGGCACCTGCACCAGGATCATCAGGAAGACCGACCCGGCCAGCATCGGATACGCCAGCGCCCGGTGCAGCTTCACCGGCATCCGCGAGGCGACGAGCAGCAGCACCCCGCCGATCACGGCCGCCAGGAACTGCTTGCGGAAGAAGTACGACCCCGGCAGCGACAGCTGCAGCGCCGTGATCTGCGACGCCGAGTACACCATCACCAGCCCGAGCACGGTGATCAGCAGACTGCCACCGAGGATCAGGTAGTACGCGGTCAGCGGCCGGTCCCAGGCCTTGCGGGCGCGGATGTAGAGGCGTCGTACGGGATTCTCGCGCGACGCCCGGGCGACGGGGGGCCGCCCGGTGGTCCGCCGCACGGGAGGCCGGCCGGTGCGGCTACCGGGCATCGGCGGCACCTGCCACGCTGTGGGAGGGCTTCCCGTCGGGCGTCCCCCCGGGCCGGTCGGGAACTGAGGGAGGGACGGGCCGGCACAGCGCCGTGCCACCGGCGGATAGCCGCCGACGAAGCCCCAGCCGGATCCGTGTCACGCGTCCCTCCCAGGTGTGCCCGGCGCCGTCAGGCGAGGCGGACCCGGGTCAGCCGTCGACGGCGTCGAGTTCGCGAACCGCCTCCGCGAAAGCGTCACCGCGCTTGTTGTAGTTGGCGAACATATCCATGGACGCGCACGCCGGGGCCAGCAGCACCGTGTCGCCGGTGCGAGCGAGCCCCCGTGCCTCCTGAACCGCCGCGAGCATCGCCCCAGTGTCGGTCCGCTCAAGGTCGACGACGGGTACTTCCGGCGCGTGTCGCGCGAGCGCTTCCCGGATGAGGGCACGGTCGGCACCGATCAGGACAACGCCCCGAAGCCGCGGTGCCGACTTGGCGACCAGCTCGTCGAAGGTCGCGCCCTTGGCCAGCCCGCCCGCGATCCACACGATCGACTCGTACGCCGCCAAAGAGGCTTCCGCGGCATGTGTGTTGGTCGCCTTGGAGTCGTCGACGTACGCGACCCCGTCCACGTCGGCGACGTGCGCGATGCGGTGGGCGTCCGGCTCGAAGGCCCGCAGCCCGTCGCGTACCGCCTGGGCGGGCACCCCGAAGGCGCGCGCCAGGGCCGCCGCCGCAAGGGCGTTGGCGATGTTGTGCGGCGCCGGCGGATTGACGTCCGACACCTCGGCCAGCTCCTGGGCGTTCTTCTGCCGGTTCTCGACGAAGGCGCGGTCGACCAGGATGCCTTCCACGACGCCGAGTTGGGACGGCCCAGGGGTGCCGAGTGTGAAGCCGATCGCCCGGCAGCCCTCCTCGACGTCCGCCTCGCGCACCAGGTCCTCGGTGGCCTTGTCGGCCACGTTGTAGACGCAGGCGACTCGATTGCCTTCGTAGATACGGCCCTTGTCGGCGGCGTACGCCTCCATCGAGCCGTGCCAGTCGAGGTGGTCGGGCGCCAGATTCAGTACGGCTGCGGAGTGGGCGCGCAGCGAGGGCGCCCAGTGCAGCTGATAGCTGGAGAGTTCGACGGCGAGTACGTCGTACTTCTCCTCGCCGAGCACCGCGTCAAGGAGCGAGACGCCGATGTTGCCGACCGCCGCCGTGCGCAGTCCGGCCGCCTTCAGGATCGAGGCGAGCATCTGGACGGTCGTGGTCTTGCCGTTGGTGCCGGTGACCGCGAGCCAGGGCGCGGCGTCGGGGCCGCGCAGCCGCCAGGCGAGTTCGACGTCGCCCCAGACCGGGACGCCCGCCTCGGCGGCCGTGGCGAACAGCGGCTTGTCCGGCTTCCAGCCCGGCGCGGTCACGATGAGCTCGGTTCCCTCGGGCAGGGTCGCGCCGTCACCGAGGCGCACGGTGATGCCGAGCGCCTCCAGCTCCGCGGCCTGGGCCCGGGCGCGCTCGTCGTCGCCGTCGTTGACGACCGTGACGACCGCGCCGAGGCCGTGCAGCACCTTGGCCGCCGGGATGCCGGAGACGCCGAGCCCGGCGACGGTGACGTTCTTGCCCTGCCAGTCGGTCACTTCTTGGCTGCCCATCCTGCGTAGAAGAGGCCCAGACCCACAATGACGCACATGCCCTGAATGATCCAGAAGCGGACCACCACAAGGACTTCGGACCACCCCTTGAGTTCGAAGTGGTGCTGGAGGGGTGCCATGCGGAAGACGCGCTTGCCGGTCAGGCGGAAGGAGCCGACCTGGATGACGACCGACATGGTGATCAGGACGAAGAGACCGCCGAGCAGCGCGATCAGGAACTCGGTGCGGGAGCAGATCGCCAGACCCGCGAGCGCTCCGCCGAGAGCAAGCGAACCGGTGTCGCCCATGAAGATCTTGGCGGGCGAGGTGTTCCACCACAGGAAGCCGAAGCAGGCGCCCATCAGCGCGGAGGCGACGACCGCGAGGTCGAGTGGATCGCGTACTTCGTAGCAGGCGGCCGGGTTGGTCAGGGTCGTCGCGTTGGCGCAGGACTCCTGGAACTGCCAGACGCCGATGAACGTGTACGCGCCGAAGACCATCACGGAGGCGCCGGTGGCGAGACCGTCCAGGCCGTCCGTGAGGTTCACGCCGTTCGACATGGCGAGGATCATGAACAGCGCCCAGACCACGAACAGCACCGGGCCGATGGACCAGCCGAAGTCCTGGACGAAGGAGAGCTTCGTGGAGGCCGGGGTGTTGCCGCGGTTGTCCGCGAACTGCAGCGAGAGCACCGCGAAGGCGATACCGACGGTCAGCTGGCCGGCCATCTTCGCCTTGGCCCGCAGACCGAGCGACCGACGCTTGACGATCTTGATGTAGTCGTCCAGGAAGCCCACCAGGCCCATGCCCGCCATCAGGCCGAGCACCAGCAGTCCGGAGAAGGTCGGCGGCTTGCCGGTGATCACCTTGCTCATGAAGTACGCGATGAGCGTCGCGAGGATGAAGGCGATACCACCCATGGTCGGCGTACCGCGCTTGCTGTGGTGCTCTTTCGGCCCGTCGTCACGGATGTACTGGCCGTAGCCCTTGCGGGCCAGGAGCTTGATCAGCAGCGGGGTGCCGACCAAGGTCAGGAAGAGGCCAATGACACCTGCGAACAGGATCTGCTTCATCATCGGGCGGCAACCTCACCCTCGGCACCGCTGTCGAGCAGCGCCTGCGCCACCCGTTCGAGCCCGACCGACCTGGACGCCTTCACGAGTACGACGTCCCCTGGGCGCAGTTCACTGCGCAACAGGTCGACAGCCGCCTGTGCGTCGGACACGTGCACCGACTCCTCACCCCACGAACCCTCGTTATATGCGCCCAGTTGGAGCCAGGACGCTTCCCTGCCCCCGACCGCGACGAGCTTGCTGACGTTGAGCCGGACGGCGAGCCGTCCGACCGCGTCGTGCTCGGCGAGCGCCTCGTCCCCGAGCTCGGCCATCTGACCGAGCACCGCCCACGTACGACGTCCTCTGCCCATGGCCGCGAGCGCGCGCAGGGCGGCTCGCATGGACTCGGGGTTCGCGTTGTAGGCGTCGTTGACGACCGTCACGCCGTCCGGGCGCTCGGTGACCTCCATCCGCCAGCGGGAGAGGGAGCCCGCCTCGGAGAGCGCACGGGCGATCTCGTCTGCGGACATGCCCAGCTCATGGGCGACGGCGGCCGCGGCGAGCGCGTTCGACACGTGGTGCTCACCGTACAGGCGCATGGTCACGTCACTGCACCCGGAGGGTGTGCGAAGGCTGAAGGAAGGCTGTCCAGTCTCCGTGAGACGGACGTTCTCGGCGCGTACGTCCGCTTCGTCGGACTCTCCGAAGAGGATCACGCGGGCCTTCGTACGGGACGCCATGGCGCGTACGAGGGGATCGTCGGCGTTGAGGACCGCGGTGCCGTCCTCCGGGAGCCCTTCGACCAACTCGCCCTTTGCTTGCGCGATTTGCTCGCGGCCGCCGAACTCGCCGATGTGGGCGGTGCCGACGTTGAGGACCAGGCCGATCTTCGGCGGGGTGAGGTCCGCCAGATAGCGGATGTGGCCGATGCCGCGCGCCCCCATCTCCAGCACCAGGAACCTGGTCTCCTCGGTGGCGCTGAGCGCGGTGAGCGGCAGCCCGATCTCGTTGTTCAGCGAGCCGGGCGTGAAGACAGTCGGCGCCTTGCTCCGCAGCACCTGGGCGATCAGGTCCTTGGTGCTGGTCTTGCCCGCGGAACCGGTGAGGGCCACGAGGGTCGCGCCGAGCCGTTCGACGACATGACGCGCGAGAGCGCCGAGCGCCGCCTGTACGTCCGCGACGACGATCGCGGGCACGCCGAGGGGGCGGGACGCCAGCACGGCGACCGCGCCGGCCTCGATCACCGCCTCGGCGAAGTCGTGGCCGTCCACACGCTCGCCGACGAAGGCGACGAAGAGGCTGCCGGACTCCACCTCACGGGAGTCCTTGACGACCGGTCCGGTGACCTGTACCGCCGGATCCGGTATGTCGTACGTCTGCCCGCCGACGACTGCTGCGATCTCGGCGAGAGAGAGGGCGATCACAAGTTCATCCCTGGGTCTTCTGGATAGCTTCGCGAAGCACCTGGCGGTCGTCGAAGGGACGCACCACCCCGGCGATGTCCTGGCCCTGCTCGTGGCCCTTGCCCGCGACCAGCACGGTGTCGCCCGGCTCTGCGCGGGCGACGGCGGCCGCGATGGCTGCGGCCCGGTCCTCGAAGACCTGGACCTCACCGCGCTCGTGCGCCGGCACCTCGGCGGCGCCGGCGAGCATCGTCGCGAGGATCGCGAGGGGGTCCTCGGAGCGGGGGTTGTCGGAGGTCAGTACAGCGGTGTCGGCGAGCCGCGCCACGGCCGCGCCCATCGGCATCCGCTTGGTCCGGTCCCGGTCGCCGCCGCAGCCGAGCACCACGTGCAGACGACCGCTCGTCACCTTGCGCAGGGCGCGCAGGACCGATTCGACGGCGTCCGTCTTGTGGGCGTAGTCGACGACGGCAAGGTAGGACTGGCCCACGTCCACGCGCTCCAGGCGGCCCGGGACACCCGGCACGGCCGCGATGCCGTCGGCGGCGGTCTGCGGGTCGAGCCCGGCGACGGCGAGGGCGACGATCGCGGCGAGCGTGTTGGCCACGTTGAAGGGGCCCGCGAGCGGCGACCTGGCGGAGATCCGCTCGTCCTTGGGGCCGACCGCGGTGAACGTCGAGTCCATGGGGCCGACTTCGACGTCCTCGGCGCGCCAGTCGGCGTCGGGGTGCCCCTCGGCGGAGAAGGTGACCACCGGGACGGTGGCCTCTTTGGCGAGCCTGCGGCCGTACTCGTCGTCGAGGTTGATGACGCCGAGTTTGCTGCGTTTCGGTGTGAACAGCTGCGCCTTGGCCCGGAAGTAGTCCTCCATGTCGGAGTGGAACTCCATGTGTTCCGGGCTGAGGTTGTTGAAGACGGCGATGTCGAAGACGCAGCCGTCGACCCGGCCGAGGACCAGCGCGTGGCTGGAGACCTCCATCGCGACCGCCTCGACCCCGCGCTCGCGCATGACCGCGAACAGGGCCTGGAGGTCGGTGGCTTCGGGGGTGGTGCGCTCCGACTTGATCCGCTCGTCGCCGATGCGCATCTCGACCGTGCCGATCAGCCCGGTGGAGCGGACCCTCTTCAGGCCGCCCTCGACGAGGTACGCCGTCGTGGTCTTGCCGGAGGTGCCGGTGATGCCGATCTGGAGCAGGTCGCGCCCGGGGTGGCCGTAGATCGTGGCCGCGAGCTCACCCATCCGCCCG
This sequence comes from Streptomyces sp. NPDC050564, assembly GCF_044457265.1. Taxonomy (NCBI): domain Bacteria; kingdom Bacillati; phylum Actinomycetota; class Actinomycetes; order Kitasatosporales; family Streptomycetaceae; genus Streptomyces; species Streptomyces sp. NPDC050564. The sequence continues at coordinate 78,930 of NZ_JBITGS010000006.1, forward strand.
CGCGGATCGTCGACCACCAGGACGGGAAGGCCCGTGGCGGCGGCGCGCTCGGCGCCCGTCGGATCGGTCAGCACGGCGACGGCACCGAGACCGGCCGCCTGGGTCACGAAGTCGGCGCCGTGCATGCGGGCGCCGGGCAGTGCGGCGTACAGGTCGCCGGGACGCACGGCCCGCGAGTCATGGGTGATGCCCGTGACCTCAGGGGTCGACGCCGGCGCGGTGGCACCCAGCTGATCGGCCAGTTCCGCGAGGGGTGTGGCGGAGACGTGAACCGGTCGCGGCGGCCCCGGATATGTCACAGGAACGCCCTTCTGGGTGGTTTGGGACTGATCAGCGTGTGGCACGGCGGTGAGCGTACCGGGCGCACCCCCGCCGGAGCGAAGCGAGGGGTTCGGCGGGGGCTGGTTCCCGGAGGCCGGGGTGATCGTTGTCACGAGCTGTTCCTGGTCCGTTGTGCGTGGGGGCTGATCAGGGCGTGCGGTCGCAGTGGATCACGGCTTGAAGCTGACGGGAAGGTTCGCGGCCTTCGCCCCGGTGGGCGGGACCTGGAGGGTCTTCAGGGCGAACTCCATGACCTGCTTGTAGATGGGTCCGCAGGTCGTGCCTCCGAAGTAGCTGCCCCTGGTGGCGTTCTGGAGGGCGCAGTAGACGGTGACGCGCGGGTTGTCCGCGGGTGCGAATCCGGCGAATGACGAGGTGTAGCCGTGGTACTTGCCGGTGGCCGGATCCACGCGGTTGGCCGTACCCGTCTTGCCTGCGACTCGGTAGCCGGGGATACGCGCCTTGATGCCGGTGCCCTGCTCGTCGTCCACGACGGACTCCAGCATCTGGGCGAGGGTCTTCGCGGTCTTCTCACTCACGACCCTTGTCTTCTTGGGCTGGGCGGCGGGGGTGAAGCGGCCGTCGGGCCCCCTCGTGCCGCGCACCAGCGTCGGCTCGATGCGTACGCCGCCGTTGGCGATCGTCGAGTAGACGGAGGCCGCCTGCACCGCATTGATCGACACGCCCTGGCCGAAAGGAATGGTGTACTGCTGCGACGTCGACCATGTGTCGGGGGGCGCGAGGATGCCCGCGGTCTCACCGGGGAAGCCGAGCCCGGTGTGACTGCCGATGCCGAACTTGCGCAGATACGAGTAGAGGACCCGGTTGGCCTCCTTCTGTGTCTTGCCGAGCTGGCCGGTCGCCAGGATGGTGCCGATGTTGCTGGACTTGGCGAGTACGCCGTTCAGCGTCAGGTACCAGGTCGAGTGGTCGATGTCGTCCTGGAAGAGCCGGTCGCCGCGGTGCAGCCGGTTGGGCACGACCACATGTGTGTCGGGCGTGGCCACGTTCTCCTGGAGGACGGCGGCCATCGACATGAGTTTGGCTGTGGAGCCGGGCTCGTAGGCATCCTGGAGGGCCGCGTTGCCCATGGCGGCGGAGTTGGCCTGGGAGAGGTCGTTCGGATCGAAGCCGGGCGAGTTGGCCATGGCGAGGATCTGGCCGGTCCGGGTGTCCTGCACTATCACGTACCCGCGGTCCGCCTTGGACTTCTTCACCTGCTCGGTGATCGCGTTCTGCGCGGCCCACTGGATGTCCCGGTCGATGGTCAGCTCGACGTCGGAACCGGCCACGGCGGGTGTCTCGGTGGAGCCCACGGTGGGCACCTGGCGCCCACCGGACTGGGCGTAGCGGATCTTGCCGTCCTTGCCCGCGAGCTCCTTGTTCAGCTGCTGCTCGATGCCGCCGCCGCCCTTGCCGTCGGCGTTGACCCAGCCCAGTATCCCGGCGGCGAGGTCACCGTTCGGATACACGCGTTTGCTGGCCGGGACCGCGAGGACTCCCGCGAGGACGTTGACCGTGCTCTTGTCCGTCTCCGCCTTGGCCCCGAGCGTGGTCTTCAGGTCCTTGATCTGCTTCCAGACCTGGGGGGTCTGGCGGTGCGCGAGCAGGGTGTAGCGGGTGTTCTTCGCCTTCAGCTTCGCGGCGACGGCGTCCATGCTCTGGCCGAGGATCGGGGCGAGCAGCGCCGCGGCCTGCTCGGGCGCGTCGCTCACCTTCGTCGCCTCTGTCGTGAACATCGTCGGATCGGCCGTGATGTCGTACGCGTCCACACTCGTCGCCAGCTCGACGCCGTTACGGTCGGTGATCCCGCCGCGCTCGGCGGCCAGCGTGCGCCCGACGTACCGGTTCTGTTCGGCCTTCGCGGCATACGTGCTCGCGTCCACGGCCTGCACCTGGAGCAGCCGTACGACGAAGGCGACCATCACCAGGGTGAGCCCGAGGCTGACCATGCGCAGGCGGGGGCGGGGACTGCCGAGCCGGATGACGCGGGGGCCGCTCGGCCCGGATGGGCTCGGGCGGCGGGCGGGGCGGGCACCGGGGCCCGGGCGCCGCTGGCCCCCGGGGCGTACGGGCCTGGCGGGGCCGGGCACGCGGCGGCGCGGCGGTTCCCTGTCGGACACTTCCGTCACCTGCCGGGGTTGGTGGAGGGCTGTGCGGACGGGGCGGGAGCCTGGAGGGCGGGCGCGGCCGCGGACGGCTGCGGGGCGGGATTCGGGGGCCGGCTCAGGGCGGAGGCGAGGACCTCGGGCGCGAGGATCATCGGGGTGGATGCGGAGGACCGCTGGGCGGGGGCTCCCGGGACGCCCTTGACGGTGCCGTCGGGGTTGAGGAAGGCCGGGTCGCCGCCGGGGACCATGCCCAGTTCGCGGGCGCGGCGCTGGAGGGCGTCGGGGGCGGAGTAGGCATCCACGTCCCGCTGCAGGGCCTGCTCCTCGTCGGTGAGGCTCTTGGTGTCCTTCTGGAGGTCGTCCAGGCGGAACGCTCCTTCGCTGAGCGCGGAGTTCAGCACGAGGAGCCCGATGAGACCGCCGCCGAGCAGGAGCACGACCAACAGGACGAAGGGGGTACGGGCCGCCTGTCCGGCACCGGCCGGCAGCAGCCGCGCGAGCCGGGCGGCCCGCCCCCTGAGCTCCGGTTTCCTGCTCACGCGCCCTCCCTCTCCCCGCGCCTCACTCGGCGTCCTCCCGGATGCGTTGCGCCCCCCGCAGCCGGGCGGGAGCCGCTCGCCGGTTCTCGGCGACCTCTTCCTCCGTGGGAAGTTCGGCACCGCGGGTGAGCAGCTTGAGGCGGGGCTGGTAGCGCTCGGGGACGACCGGCAGACCGGGCGGCGCGGTGGTGGCGGCGCCGGCCGCGAACACCTGCTTGACCAGCCGGTCCTCCAGCGAGTGGTACGACAGCACGGCGATGCGGCCACCGACGGCGAGCGCCTTCACGGCCGCCGGAATCGCCCTCTCCAGAACGCTGAGTTCGCCGTTCACCTCGATGCGCAGCGCCTGGAAGGTGCGCTTGGCGGGGTTGCCGCCGGTGCGCTTGGCCGCCTGGGGCAACGAGTCACGGATCAGCTCGACCAGCCGTGCGCTGTTGCTGAACGGCTCCTTCTCGCGTTCACGCACGATCGCGGACACGATCCGCTTGGCCTGCTTCTCCTCGCCGTACGCGCGCAGGATCCGCACCAGCTCGCCGGCCGGATAGGTGTTGAGCACCTCGGCCGCGCTGATGCCGGTCGTCTGGTCCATGCGCATGTCGAGCGGGGCGTCCTGCGCGTACGCGAACCCTCGGTCCGCCTCGTCGAGTTGCATCGAGGAGACACCGAGATCGAAGAGGACGCCCTGGACGCGGGGGATGCCCAGGCGGTCGAGCACGTCGGGGAGTTCGTCATAGACCGCGTGCACGAGGGTGGCGCGTTCGCCGAAGGGGGCGAGCCGCTCCCCGGAGAGCCGCAGCGCCTCCTTGTCGCGGTCGAGGGCCACGAGCCGGGCCTCGGGGAACCGGGCGAGCAGCGCCTCACTGTGACCGCCGAGTCCCAGGGTGCAGTCGACGACGACGGCTCCCGGCTCGGTGAGGGCCGGGGCCAACATGTCCAGGCACCGCTGGAGCATCACCGGGACGTGTCGACTCTGACTCAAGGGGCCCTCTCAGGTCCGGCGCGCCCGTACGCACCGCCGGGTCCCCGCCCGCTCGAGAAGGGGAGGCCTGCTGGCGCCGGGTGAGTGGCGTCAGCCGACCGGGAGCGGGAGGAGGCCGAGCCGTACGTACGCGCCGCGCACGCGGGGAGACGCCGGAAAATCGCCGGGTCTCCGGGGGATAACACCAGCAGGGAGAGCCTCGCCTCCCGCTTCGCGTCACTTTAGTCCACGGCGTCTCGCGGTCAATCAACCGGCATGCGCGTCGCGAGGCCCGACGCGTGCGAAGCGGTATATCGGAAAGAATCACCTGGAAGGGTGCACTTACGCCACCCGTGTGGGTTACCTCACAAGAGGACGCGATGACGTTGTTTTCCCGATCTCACAGCAGGACCGGACCCCACGTGACCAGTACCGTCATAGCTATGACGACTTCTGCATCCGTTCCCACTGAGCCCGAAGGCGCCATAGCCGATGGCGGCGCCGTCACAGACCGCCTCGTCGAGGCGAACGAGCAGTACGCCGCTGCCTTCACCGACCCCGGGATGGACGCCCGTCCCGTCCTCCACGTCGCGGTGGTGGCCTGCATGGACGCCCGCCTCGACCTGCACGCCGCACTCGGCCTGGAGCTGGGCGACTGCCACACCATCCGCAACGCGGGCGGCGTCGTCACCGACGACGTGATCCGCTCACTCACGATCAGTCAGCGGGCGCTCGGCACCCGCAGCGTGGTCCTCATCCACCACACCGGCTGCGGCCTGGAGTCCCTCACCGAGGACTTCCGGCACGAGCTGGAGATGGAGGTCGGCCAGCGCCCCGCCTGGGCGGTCGAGGCCTTCCGCGACGTCGAACAGGACGTACGGCAGTCGATGCAGCGCGTGCGGACCTCGCCGTTCCTCCCGCACACCGACGACGTACGCGGCTTCGTCTTCGACGTCAAGACCGGTCTGCTGCGCGAGATCGACCCCACCTGACCGGCTCCGCCGAACCCCGATCGCCCGCCGTCGGTGCCTCGTGGGACTCTCTCTTCACGAAAAACCCCGGCTTTCCGGCGCCCAAAGGGCCGTAAGACCTGACATATCGCGGCCAGTTATCCACAGGCGAGTGACACGAACCGGTAACGGCAACAAGAATGCGGGTGTGGCGTCACGCGGAACTATTCGCGCGTGGTGTCCGTGTTTCGGGGTGGGCCGGTCCGCACAGGGCGTCGGCCCGAGAACGGGCCGAGGAGGGCCGGGTGACGACCTATGACGATCGAGCGAGCCTTACGGATCTGACCGCCACTGTGGAGCGTGTCCGCAGTTCGGTGGAAGGAGTGATCGAAGGCAAGCCTGAGGTCGTACGGCTTTCGCTGACCGTGCTGCTCGCCGAGGGGCATCTTCTGATCGAAGATGTCCCCGGCGTCGGCAAGACCATGCTCGCCAAGGCATTGGCGCGGTCCATCGACTGCTCGGTGCGGCGTATCCAGTTCACGCCCGACCTGCTGCCCTCGGACATCACGGGTGTGTCCATCTGGGACCAGCAGCGCCGGGACTTCGAGTTCAAGCCGGGCGCGATCTTCGCCCAGATCGTGATCGGCGACGAGATCAACCGCGCCTCGCCCAAGACGCAGTCCGCGCTCCTGGAGTCGATGGAGGAGCGCCAGGTCACCATCGACGGGCAGACCTACGAACTGCCCAGCCCCTTCATGGTGGTGGCCACGCAGAACCCGGTCGAGATGGAAGGCACCTACCCGCTGCCGGAGGCTCAGCGCGACCGTTTCATGGCCCGCGTCTCCATCGGCTACCCCAGCGCGGACGCCGAGTTGCAGATGCTGGACATCCACGGCGGGGTGAACCCGCTGGACGACCTCCAGCCGGTGGCGCACGCGCACGAGATCGTGAAGCTGATCGACGCGGTCCGCACCGTCCATGTCGCCGACCCGGTGCGGCGCTACGCGGTGGACCTGGTCGCGGCCACGCGCACGCACCCCGACCTCAGACTCGGCGCCTCGCCGCGTGCCACGCTGCATCTGCTGCGCGCGGCGAAGGCGTCCGCCGCCCTCAGCGGCCGGGAGTTCGCATTGCCGGACGACGTCCAGGCGCTCGCCGTGGCGGTCCTGGCCCACCGCCTGCTGCCCACGGCCCAGGCGCAGTTGAACCGTCGTACGGCCGAGCAGGTCGTTCAGGAGATCCTGCAGCGCACCCCGGTGCCCGCGGCTCCCCAGCAGCAGGCAGGCTTCACGATGGGCCGCGGCGCCACCGCCTACGGCCAGCAGCCGCCCCGGAGGCTGTGATGGCGCAAGGGGGCACGGGGCACACCGCCGAGGAGGACAAGGGCGGGCTGCGCACCGCGCTCGCCGGACTCACCACGCGCGGGCGCTCCTTCCTGGCCGCCGGAGTCGCCGCCGCGATCTGCGCGTACGTCCTGGGGCAGAGCGATCTGCTCCGGGTCGGGCTGCTCCTCTCGGTCCTGCCGCTGGTCTGCGCGACCGTGCTGTACCGCACCCGCTACCGGGTCGCGGGCAGCCGCAGGCTCTCCCCCGCGCGCGTGCCCGCCGGTTCCGAGGCCCGCGTCCATCTGCGGATGGACAACGTCTCGCGGCTGCCCACCGGACTGCTGATGCTCCAGGACCGGGTGCCGTACGTGCTCGGTCCGCGGCCCCGGTTCGTCCTGGACAGGGTCGAGGCGGGCGGCCGCCGCGAGGTGTCCTACCGCGTGCGCTCGGACCTGCGCGGCCGCTATCCGCTGGGACCGCTGCAGCTGCGGCTCACCGACCCCTTCGGGATGTGCGAGCTGACCCGTTCCTTCTCGACGTACGACACCCTGACGGTCATCCCGCGCGTGGAGGCGCTGCCGCCGGTGCGGCTGACCGGCGAGGCGAAGGGGTACGGCGACGGACGGCAGCGCTCGCTGGCGCTGGCCGGCGAGGACGACATCATCCCGCGCGGGTACCGCTACGGCGACGACCTGCGCCGGGTGCACTGGCGCCTGACCGCGCGCTACGGCGAGTTGATGGTCCGCCGCGAGGAGCAGCCCCAGCGCTCCCGTTGCACGGTGCTGCTCGACACCAGGGGCATCGCCTTCCAGGGCGCGGGCCCGGACTCGGCCTTCGAGTGGGCCGTCTCGGGCACGGCGTCGACGCTGGTGCACATGCTCGAACGGGGCTTCTCGGTACGGCTTTTGACCGACACGGGCAGCTCGGTGCCCGGCGAGGGCGCCGACGGGTTCGCGGGCGCCAGCCAGGAATCGGCGGACGCGGCCGGGCTGATGATGGACACGCTCGCCGTCATCGACCACTCCGACGGCACGGGCCTGTCCCGGGCGTACGACGTACTGCGCGGTGGGAACGAGGGGCTGCTGATCGCCTTCCTCGGCGATCTGGACGAGGAGCAGGCGACGGTGCTCGGCAAGATGCGCCAGCGCAGCGGCGGGGCCGTCGCCTTCCTGCTGGACAGCGAGACCTGGGTACGGGAACCGACGGACATCCCCGGCCCGTTGGACCAGAGCGAGGACCGATTGCGCATGCTGCGCGAGGCGGGCTGGACCGCCGTGATGGTGCCGCGGGGGGCGGGGCTCGCCGACCTGTGGCGGAAGGCGGACCGACAGCGCACGCACATGGCGTCGACGGGGAGTACGGCGGGGGGTGACGGCTCATGAGCGGGCGCGCGCGACTGGCACTGTGCGCGGCGGCGGCCACGCTGATGGCTGCCTGCGCCCTGCTGCCGCTGGTCGACCCGGCGACCTGGATCTTCCAGGCCGCGTTCCTGCTGGCGATGCAGACCGCAGTGGGCGCGCTGACCCGGCGGGTTCCGCTGGCCCGGCCGCTGACCGTGGCGGTGCAGGCGCTGGTGACGCTGATGCTGCTCACGCTGTCCTTCGCCCGCCAGCAGGCCGTCGTCGGGATCGTCCCGGGCCCCGAGGCTTTCCACCGATTCGGAGTCCTGCTGCAGGCGGGCACCGACGACGTCGGGCGGTACTCGATTCCGGCGCCGCTGTCCGACGGCATCCGGCTGATGCTGGTCGGCGGCGTCCTGGTGATCGGGCTCGCGGTCGACGCGCTCGCGGTCACGTACCGCAGCGCGGCCCCCGCCGGACTGCCGCTGCTCGCGCTGTACTCGGTCGCCGCGGGGCTCTCCGGAGGCGGCGCCGCATGGCTCTGGTTCCTGCTCGCAGCCGCCGGCTATCTGATGCTGCTGCTGGCCGAGGGCCGCGACCGGCTCTCTCAGTGGGGCCGTGTCTTCGGCGGGGCGCCCCGCACACCGGGCCCCGATTCCGCAACCGGCGCCGTCGCACCGGTTCGCACCGGGCGGCGCATCGGCGCGGTCGCCCTGGGCATCGCCTTGGTGGTGCCGCTGGGCCTGCCCGCCCTCGACGGCGGTCTGCTGGGCCGCACGGGGACGGGCGTGGGCACGGGCTCCGGGGGCGGCGGCACGATCTCCGCGGTGAACCCGCTGGTCTCGCTCCGCGACAGCTTGAACGTGGACGAGGACCGCCAGGTCATGTCCTACCGCACCAACACCGACGACACCCAGGACCTGTATCTGCGGATCGTCTCCCTCGACGACTTCGACGGCACGGCCTGGAAGCCCGCCCAGCGGCACATCCAGGACGTGCCGGACACGCTCCCGACGCCGATCGGTCTCGGCAGCGACGTCCAGCGGGCCTCGATCCTGACCCGTATCTCGGCGGCCGACTGGTACGCGCAGGACTGGCTCCCGATGCCGTACCCGGCCAGCCAGGTGAAGATCAAGGGCAGCTGGCGGTACGAGCCCGTGGGGCGCACGCTCGTGGGAGACCGCGGCCAGAACACGCGCGGCGCGCAGTACGAGGTCACGAGCCTGATCGTGCAGCCGACGGCAGCACAGCTCGCGAGCGCGCCGGAGCCGTCGGCGGCGCTGAAGAGCGAGTTCACCAAGGTGCCGGGGTCGTTGCCCCCGGTGGTCGCGGCGACCGCGCGCAAGGTCACCGAGGGCTCGACCAACCACTACGAGCAGGCGGTCAAGCTCCAGGACTACTTCGCCGTCAGCGGCAACTTCCGGTACGACACCCAGGTGCAGGTCGGCAGCGGCTCCGCCGCGATCGCGCGCTTCCTGAAGGAGAAGGAGGGCTTCTGCGTCCACTTCTCCTTCGCGATGGCCGCGATGGCCCGGACGCTGGGGATACCGGCCCGCGTGGCGGTGGGCTTCACACCGGGCACCCCGCAGGCCGACGGTTCGATGTCGGTGGGGCTGCGGGACGCGCACGCCTGGCCCGAGCTTTACTTCGAGGGAGTGGGCTGGACCCGCTTCGAGCCCACCCCGAACCGTGGCACGGTGCCGCAGTACACCCAGACGGACACACCCGGCACCGATGTACCGAACGTGCCGAAGCCGACGCTTTCGTCCTCCACGGCGCCCTCCGCCGCGCCGTCGACCAGCGAGAGCTGCACGGCGCAACAGCGGAAGCTGGAGGCGTGCCCGAGCGAGTCCTCACTGGCGGCGGTGGGTTCCCACGACGACAGCTGGCCGTGGTTCAAGATCCTTGGGATTGCCTTGGCAGGCCTCCTGATCCTGGGAGTGCCGCTGCTGCCGATGCTGTGGCGGATCCGGATGCGCTCCGTTCGGCTCGGCGGGCACGGCCGCACCGATGCGGACGCGGCGGCGTACACGCTGGGGGCCTGGCAGGAGGTGACCGATACGGCGTGGGACTACGGGATCGCGCCGGACGAGTCGCAGACGCCGCGCAAGGCCGCCGCGCGGATCGTCCGTCTCGGCGGTCTCGATCCGACGGCGTCGGACGCGGTGCACCGGCTGGCCGCGGCTGTGGAGCAAGTGCTCTACGCACCGCATCCGCGACCGGTGGCGGGCCTCGCGGACGACGCGCGGCGCATTGCGGACGCCCTGCGCACCTCCGCGAGCCGCGCCGGCCGCCTGCGCGCCCTCCTCGCGCCCCGCTCGGCCATCCGCGTGGTCTGGGCCGCCTCGGCCCGCTGGACGACGCTCAGGGCCCGCCTGGCGGCCCGAAGGGAGACCCTGCTACGCCGCCCTTCGGGCCAGAACGGCTGACCGCCGGGTAACGTCCTCCGGCCCCTGTCCCGACCCGGGGCGGGGGCCGTGGGCTTACCACCACCACACTCGCCGCTCGCGCGCCGACGGCTGCATCGGGGCAGCCGTCGACCGCCGGCGCCGTGCGCGTGCGCTTCCGTCACCGCTACCGCTGTGGGCAGTCGTCCCGCGGGGCAGGACGGGTGGGCGCAGCCACCAGCGCCGGGTGCCGTTGCAGCGAAGGTCCCCCGCGCCGTGGCTGGGGTAGGGGCGGGTCGCGCAGCCCCGCGCTTACGGGGTGCCGCTGTGCCCACCCGTGCCGCCCCTGGCGGCACGGGTGGGCACAGCTACGACGGCTGAGACGGCACCGGCGACCACAAGACAGCTACGGCGCCGGGGGCTTCGGGGCATACGCGAGGGGGTGTCCGCCCGGGTCGGGCGGACACCCCCTCGTAGGATGTCTTCGGTTGCGGCGCTCGGAGGGCTAGTGGCCCTGTTCGTCGCGGCGACGCTGCCAGCGTTGTTCGATGCGGTCCATCAGGGAACGGCGCTGTCGGCCCTGGCGGCGAGCGGCGGGGGTGCCGGGCGCTGCCGGCTGTTCACCCGGCTTGGGAGCCTTGCGCCAACCGGTGACGGCAAGCACCGCACAGCCCAGCATGACGAGGAATCCCACCACACTCAGCCAGATCTGAACTGCGACCATTCCGGCCATGAGGAGCGCGATACCCACCAGGAAGCCCGCGACCGCCTGGTATACCCGTCGTCGGGTGTACGTACGCAGCCCGCTTCCCTCAAGCGCTGTCGCGAACTTGGGATCTTCGGCGTACAGCGCTCGCTCCATCTGCTCGAGCATTCGCTGCTCGTGCTCCGAGAGCGGCACGGAGTCCTCCTCATCGTGCAGTCGCCGGGGCGACCGGGGGTCCCCTTCAGGATAGGCAGGGAATCGCCCCCGTGAAACCCGCCCCTCTACGCCAATTCGCCAACCGGAACCCGCCATGGCACCCCGATCCACTGGGGCGTGCATTCCCCAGCGAACGGTCCGTCATGCCGGACGGTCTCCCTCGATCATACGGCGCCGAGCACCCGATCGGGGGGTCTGTGGCGTACTCCATCTGCCGCCAAGCCCCTGATCAGCGGCGCACCACGGGAGGCGGCTCAGCCCTCGGCAGCCCCCTGGGCCTCACCGAGCACATGGAGCTGCGTCGCCACGGAGTGGAACGCGGCGAGCTCGGCGGCCGCCGCTTCCAGCTTCAGCAGTGCTTCCAGGGCCCCCGGTTCGGTGTCCACGAGCACCCCCGGAACCAGGTCGGCGAAGACCCGGACACCGTGTACGGCAGCGACGCGAAGGCCGGCGCCCTCGACCAGGGCGGTGAGCTGATCGGCCGTGAAGCGGTGGGGTACGGGATCACCCTCGCCCCAGCGTCCGTCCGGGTCATCGAGCGCCTGCCTGGCCTCGTTGAAGTGCCCGGCCAGGGCGCGGGCCAGCACGGCTCCGCCCAGGCCCGCGGCGAGGAGGCTGAGCACTCCCTCGGGGCGCAGCGCGTCCACCACGTTGCGCACGCCCTCGGCCGGGTCGTCCACGTATTCCAGGACGCCGTGGCACAGCACCACGTCGTAGCCACCACGGCCGACCACGTCGAAGAGACCGTGCGCATCGCCCTGGACGCCCTGCACGCGGTCGGCGACGCCGGCCTCGGCGGCCCGGCGCTCCAGCGCGAACAGCGCGTTCGGGCTGGGGTCGACGACCGTGACTCGGTGGCCGAGGCGGGCCACCGGCACCGCGAAGTTGCCGCTGCCGCCCCCGGTGTCGAGTACGTCGAGGGACTCCCGCCCCGTGGCCTTGACCCGGCGGTCCAGGGCGTCCTTGAGGACCTCCCAGACCACGGCGGTACGGAGAGAAGCGCGGGGGCGCATCGGGTCCGACACGGCAGTTGACTCCTCGGCGCGGCACCGCCTCTTGCACGGCGGAGCATTCTTCGGGGCCTCCCGGTGGGAAGGCCGCGGGCGCCTCCACCCTATTGCCTCCGCCGCAGTGGCCGATCCTCCGTCTCACGCGGCGGATCGCGTGGTGGGCGCACGGTCGCCGATACGTCGCCGCGCGGCTCCCGCACCGGTCAGCCCGCGTCCGGCACCTCCCGGTCCGCACCCTGTCGGGGCTGGGGCAGCACGGGCTGCAGCACGAGCATCCGCTCGACGAGGCGCAGGAACATCGCCACGTCCCGTATCAGGTCATCGGCATCGCGGCTGCCGGCCGCGCCCTGGATGCCCGCCTCTGCGCGGGCGCGGCGGGTGGCTCCGGAGGCGAACAGGGCGCTCCACTCGGTGAGTTCGGGCGCGATTTCGGGGAGCACTTCCCAGGCGCTCCGGATCCGGGCCCGGCGTCGCGCCGTGGGCTCCGGGCGGCCCCGCGCGGCAAGGACGGCGGCGGCGGTGCGCAGGGCGGCCAAGTGGGCCGTCGCATACCGCTCGTTGGGTGTTTCGAGGGCCGTCGCCTCGTCGAGTCCGGCGCGTGCCTGGGCGAGCAGTTCGAGGGCGGCGGGCGGGGCCGTGGCCCGGCGCAGCACGGGGTGCACGTCGCTCGCCGGGCCGGTCAGTGAGGGGGCAGGGCCGGTGGCGCGGCGCCGGTGGGCGGCGGCTGCGGAAGAGCTGGCCATGACGAACCTCCTGTCGTCTGTGTGACGGCACTGTGGCCGTATGTGCCCATCGTGAGGTATGCCACTGACAATCCGTTCTGACCTGGCCTTTTGCTTCGATCGTAGGTTCGGGTCTTTTGCTTCGACCGTAGGTTCGGGTTAGTTTTTGCACTGACCAGTCAGTTCAAAAGTAGTTCCAGGGGAATGGGGAAGCTGTGGACAGTCCACACGGACTGGGCGTCACGGCCGAGGACTTCGGACTCGAGGGGCCCCGCGGCTGGGCGTTCCGCGGAGTCTTCGTCGACGCGGAGCCCGGCTCGCTGATCGCGATCGAGGGGCCCTCGGGATCCGGCCGTACGTGCCTGCTGCTTGCGCTCACGGGCCGGATGAAGCCGACCGAGGGGACGGCCACCGTGGGCGGGGGGAGGCTGCCGAAGCAGATGGCCGCGGTGCGCCGGGCGAGCGCGCTCGCACACGTGCCTGGCGTCACGGACCTCGACCCGGCCCTGACCGTCGGGGAGCACCTGAGTGAACGGGCGCTGCTGCAGCGGCGGTTCCGAGGTTCGCTGCGGGGACTGCTACGACCTCGCGCCGAGCGAGTGACCGAGGCGAAGCTGCGGATCGACACCGCTCTGGCCGCCGCTGGGCTCGACCAGGAGTCCCTGCCCAAGGGCTCCCGGACCGCCGTACGCGACCTGGAGCGACTCGAAGCCCTGCGGCTGTCCGTCGCGCTGGCCCTCATCGGCCGGCCGGGTCTGCTCGGCGTCGACGACACCGACCTCAAGCTCTCCGACGCCGAACGGGATGATGCCTGGGCCCTGTTGAAGTCGCTCACCGAGTCCGGCACCACCGTCGTGGCGGTGTGCAGCGAGGCCCCCCAGGGCGCCACCGTCGTCAACCCCCAGAAGAACCAGCAGCACAACGAGCAGAAGGAGACGGCCGATGCGCTCGCCGAAACTGGCCGCGCTTGAGCTCAGGCGCTTCGGCCGAGGCAAGCTCCCGCGTGCCGCGCTGGCCGCGCTCCTGTTGCTGCCGCTGCTGTACGGCGCCCTCTACCTGTGGTCGTTCTGGGACCCGTACGGCCGCCTGGACCGCATCCCCGTGGCACTCGTGAACGACGACAAGGGGGCGAGCGTCGCGGGCAAGAAGATCGCGGCGGGCGACGACATCACCAAGGGGCTGCGCGACAGCGACACCTTCGAGTGGCACGAGGTGAGCGCCGCCGAGGCCCGTAAGGGCGTCGAAGACGGCACGTACTACCTGTCGCTGACCATGCCGGGCGACTTCAGCGAGCGGATCGCCTCCAGCTCCGGGGACACACCGGAGACGGGCGCGCTCCAGGTGCGTACGAACGACGCGAACAACTACATCGTCGGGCAGATCTCCCGGACGGTGTTCAGCGAGGTGCGCACGGCCGCTTCCACCAAGACCTCGCGGTCCTTCCTCGACAAGATCTTCATCTCGTTCTCGGACATCCACGGGGCGACCGAGAAGGCCGCCAAGGGCGCCGACACGCTCGAGGGCGGGATCGGCAAGGCGAAGAAGGGCTCCAAAGATCTCGCGGACGGCCTGAAGGAGGCCAAGAAGGGCAGCGGAAAGCTTTCCGGGGGCCTGAAGAAGCTCAACAAGGGCGCGGGGGACCTGGAGGACGGTTCGCGGCAGGTCGCGGACGGCACGCGGTCGCTGGCCGACAAGGTCAACGGGGTCGCGGGCAAGGTGGGCCCCTTCCTGAAGGACAACGAGAAGTCGATCGGCGACACGGCTCAGCTCGTCGCCGACTCCGCCGCGGGGATCCGCCACAACCTCGACACCCTGGTGGAGACGGCCCCGGCCGCGGCCAAGAGCGCCCACACGGCCTCCACCGCGCTGAATGCCGTCTACAAGGCGCGCTGCGAGACCCTGCCGCTCCCCGACGCCGCGTGCCCCGACCTGAAGAAGGCCAAGGAGGCGGCCGCGGACGTGGCCCAGGTCGCCGACGACGTGAACACGCTGATCGACGACCAGAACGGCGATCTCGAAAAGCTCGACAAGAACCTGGCCACGCTCCAGAAACAGGCCCAGGCTCTCGCCGACCGCTCACCGCATCTCTCCGAGGACCTCGACGACGCCGTCTCCAAGATCAACAAGCTGAACGAGGGTGCCGAGAAGGTCGCCAAGGGGAGCAAGAAGCTGCACACCGGGCTCGGCACGGCCAAGACCGGCGCGGCGGACCTGGACACGGGCGTCGGCAGGCTGAAGACGGGCGCGAGCGACCTCGACGGGGGGATGTACAAGCTCGTGGGCGGCTCCGGGAAGCTCGCCGGCGGACTGCACGACGGCGCCGATCAGATCCCCGACTACGACAAGCAGGACCGCGACCAGCGCACCCAGGTCATGGCCGACCCCGTACAGCTCGCCTCCAGGGACCTGCACAAGGCCCCGAACTACGGCACCGGCTTCGCCCCGTACTTCATCCCGCTGTCCCTGTGGGTGGGCGCGATGGTGGCGTACATGCTGATCCAGCCGCTCAACCGGCGTGCGCTCGCGGCGAGCGCCTCGGCCTGGCGCATCGCGCTGGCGGGCTGGCTGCCGGTGGCCGCCGTGGGCGTACTGCAGACGGCGGCCCTGATGTCCGTGCTCCACTGGGCGATCGGCCTGGAGATGGCGCGGGCGGCCGGGGCAGTTGGCTTCCTGTTCCTGGTGACGGCGTGCTTCGCGGCGATCGTGCAGTGGCTGAACGCACGCTTCGGAGCGGCGGGCCGGATCCTCGTGCTCGCCCTCCTGATGCTCCAGCTGACGTCGGCGGGTGGCACGTACCCCGTCCAGACCAGTCCGGGCTTCTTCAACGCGATCCACCCCTTCTTGCCGATGAGTTACGTCGTCGAGGCCCTCAGGAGGCTCATCACGGGCGGCGGCCTCGGCCCGGTGTGGCAGGCGTGCGCCGTCCTGGTGGCCTTCACGGCGGGCGCCCTCGCGCTCACCGCCCTGTCCGCGCGCCGCAAGCAGGTGTGGACCCTCGACCGGCTGCACCCGGAGCTGAGCCTGTGACGGTCCACGCAGCGGCTCCTGTGACAATCGGGGCCATGGAAAGCAGCAGCACCACGGCGAGCGGCGGCGGCCGTCGCGAGGCGACCCGACAGAAGCTCTACGAGGCAGCCGTCACCCTGATCGCCGAACAGGGCTTCTCCGCCACCACGGTGGACGAGATCGCCGAGCGCGCCGGGGTCGCGAAGGGCACGGTCTACTACAACTTCGCGAGCAAATCGGTCCTCTTCGAAGAGCTGCTGCGGCACGGCGTGGGACTGCTCACCGCCTCTCTCCGGGAGGCGGCCGAGAAGACCGCGCGCAACGGCGGCAGCAAGGTCGACGCGCTGGACGCGATGATCCGGGCCGGGCTCGTCTTCATCGACCGCTACCCGGCTTTCACCCAGCTGTACGTGGCCGAGCTGTGGCGCACCAACCGGACCTGGCAGTCCACACTGATGGTGGTCCGGCAGGAGGCCGTCGCGGTGGTCGAGGACGTGCTGCGCGACGGTGTGGCCAACGGTGAGCTCAGCGACGAGATCGACATCCCACTGACGGCGTCCGCGCTGGTCGGCATGGTTCTGGTGGCCGCCCTGGACTGGCAGGCCTTCCAGCCGGAGCGCTCCTTGGACGACGTCCACGCGGCGCTGTCCCGGCTGCTCCAGGGGCGCGTCAGCGGCAACCGCTGAGCCGGGACGCGCAGCGCGTACGAAAGCGCCGGTCCGATGTGGCCGCGTCCCCCGCGGGCCACCTCGAACCGGCGCTTCGCCGTACTCCCCCGTGCCTCCCCATACCCCCCGTTGGGCCCCCGTTCGGTCGTCCCCCGGGTTCCCCCGTGCCTCGCTCCCGCCGACCGTGTCGGCGGAAGGAGCGGCCAAGGGCGCGAGATCCGTTCCGCCGCCCCGTGTCGGCGGTACCGGAACCGCGCCCTCTTCCGTGCCTCCACTCTCCCGTTCGCGCAGGTCGGGCCCATCCGCGCGGGTACTCATCTCACTCACTAGGTACGGATACTCAGTCCTGCGCACTCATGCCCAGGGCGCACCGTTGTCGACTGGTTACGATCGCGTCCGTGTCCGTACTCCCTCTGGTCTTCACCAGCGGCTGGGCCAGCGGCATCAACGCGTATGCGGTGGTGTTGCTCCTCGGCGTCTTCGGCGCGACCGGTCTGAGCGACGACGTCCCGGAGTCCCTTCAGCGCCCTGAGATCCTGGTCACAGCGGGCGTTCTCTTCCTCTGCGAGGCGGTCGCCGACAAGATCCCGTACGTGGACTCGGTGTGGGACTCGGTGCACACCGTGATCCGGCCGGTGGCAGGCGCCTGGGTCGGGGCGCTGCTCGCCGGGCAGAGTGGTTCGCTCTCGGATCTGGCCGCGGGCGCGATCGGCGGTTCGACGGCGCTCGCGAGTCACACCGTCAAGGCCGGGACACGGATGGCGATCAACACCTCGCCGGAACCGTTCAGCAACTTCGTGATGAGCACCGCCGAGGATCTCGGCGTCGCCGGGATCCTCACCTTCGCGATGTTCCACCCCGAGGCGGCGGCGGTCATCGCGGGCGTCCTGCTGCTCGCCGGCCTTGTGGTGCTCTTCTTCCTCGTCTCGCGGATCAGACGGTTCCTGCGCCGCCGGGCGCAGCGCCGGGAGGAGAAACGGCTGGCGGCGCGGACGGGCGCACCATCCGACTGACCTCCGCGGACGGGACTGTCGGTGGCGGCCGATAAAGTCCCGGGCATGGCACGAATTGCGGTGATCGGCGCCGGGATGGGCGCGATGGCGGCCGCCGCCCGGCTGGCCGTCGCGGGCCACCGGGTGGTGGTGTACGAGCGCGCGGCGACGTACGGCGGTGCGGTGCGCCGCTTCGAGCGCGAGGGCTTCGCCTTCGACACGGGCCCGGGGCTGCTGCCGCTGCCCGCGGTCTACCGCGACCTGTTCGTCAAGACGGGCAAGCAGCCGCTGGAGGAATGCGTCGAGCTGGTCCAGGTGGACCCCTCGTCCCGGCATCTCTTCGCCGACGGCACGCAGGTGTCCCTGCCGAACGCCTCGCGCGCCGGAGTCGTCACCGCGCTGGACGAAGCCCTCGGAACGGGCGCGGGCAAGCGGTGGGGCGACTTCCTGGTGCGCGCCCGCGAAGCCTGGGACCGCACGCGCCGACCGCTCCTGGAGGAGCCGCTGTGGCCCAACTGGCAGGTGCTCGCCGACCGTGAGCCCTACCCCTCGGTCCCGCACAAGAAGCTGCTGCGCACCCGCAGGGCCACCACCCTCGCGGAGGTCGCCGCCTGGGAGCTGCGCGATCCACGCCTCGCGGCCCTCCTGGAGAGCCACGCCCTCGCGTGCGGGCTCGATCCGCGCACCACCCCGGCCGCCGCAGCCGTGCTGCCCTACATGGAGCACGCCTTCGGCACCTGGTATGTGCGCGGGGGCATAGGAGAGTTGGCGCGCGCGGTGTACGAGCGGTGCCTCGCCCGCAGAGTCGAGTTCCGCTTCGATGCCTCGGTCGAGCGGATCGTCGAGAAGGACGGCCGGGCGGCGGGCGTGGAACTCGCTGGGGGCACCTCCCAGGCGTTCAGTGGGGGTGGCACGGTCGAGGACGCCGACTTCGTGGTCGCGGGCGTGGCGCCCGGCGTGCTGGACAGCCTCGTCCCGGGGACGGCGCTGCGCGGGGCCGGCGAGGTCGCGCCGCAGCACGGGGCGCCGAGCCGGCTGACCGTACTCCTGGCGTTGCGCGGTGGCCGGCCCGAGGGCGTGGCGCATCGGACGGTGGTCCACACGGCCGACCGCGAGGACGAGTTGGGCCGGCTCTTCGGTGAGCACCCGGGACTCCCGGCCGCGCCCACCGTCATGGTGTCGCGCCCCGACGACCCCGCGCTGGTACCGGACGCCGAGCACGAAGCGGCCACGCTGACCGTCACCGTGCCCTCGGGCCTTGCGGTGTCCGAGTCGGAGGTGGAGCGGGTCCTGGACGTCGCCGAGCGCGCCATACCCGGCCTCCGCGACCGCCTGCTGTGGCACGAGGTCCGCACCCCGGCCGACATCGCGGAGACCACCGGCGCGGACGGCGGCGCGGTGCCCGCCCCGGCGCTCGCCGCGGCGGACGGCCGTCTGCTGCACCCTTCGAACGGCACCCGTATGCCGGGGCTGTTCGCGGCGGGCGGCTGGGCGCACCCCGGCGGCGGGCTCCCGCATGCGGGCATGTCGGGAGCGCTGGTGGCCGGGCTGATCGTCGAGGGGCCGGAGTTCCGGGGCTCGCAGTGAGCATGCCGGTGCGCTGCCGGAGCGGCGGTCGCCCGGGCGGCGAGGGTCTCAGCGGTCCAGGCGGCGGGCCTCAGTAGCGGTACTGCTCGTCGTACCCCGTGCCGTTGCCGTTCCCCTGGTACGGATAGGGCTGCTCGGGCGGGAGTTCGCCGCCGTACGGGTCGTCGGTGGTGCGCTGCTGCGGCACCCAGACACCGCCGGCCGGGGTCTCGCCGCCGTAGGTGCCGGTGGCGTACTGATCCTGACCGTAGCCATGCTGCTGCGTGTACTGCTGCTGGTCGCCGCCGTACGTGGTGTCGTACGAGGTACCGGTGTAGGTCTGCGTGCCGTTGTACGGGTCGGAGTAGGCGGCGTACTGCTGCTGGCCGTTGCCGTAGGCGTACTGCTGCTGGTCGTAGCCGGCGTAGCTGTCGTACGCGTAGGCCTGCTGGTCCTGGTTGTGCCCGGCCGTCGCGTAGGCCTGCTGGTCCTGGTTGTGCCCGGCCGTCGCGTAGGCCTGCTGGTCCTGGGACTGGGCGGCGCCGGCGTAGGACTGGTCTGCGGCGCCCGCGTACGAGGCGCCGCTGTAGATGCCGTACGAGCCGGTGTCGTCGGGCAGCGGCTGCGGCTCGTACACGGCGGTGGTCTCGGCGGCCGCGGGCTGACCGGAACCCTGCGGCATGAACCGGTCGGACGACGCGGGCGAGAAGACGTCGTCCTCTCCGGCGTACTCGTCGTCCTGCTGATGGGCGGCGCCGTCGGTCGCTTCGAGGTCGGAGACCTCCAGCGTCGGGTCCTGGTACTCCGGTTCGCCGCGGCGGCGCTTGCTGGGCGCGGAGCGGCCATTGAGGGCCCAACCCTGGGCAAAACCACGGCGGAACGACAGGGTGACGTACGTCTGGCCGACCGCGAAGGCGGCCGCGCCCAGGCCGATGACGACCACGGAGGGCATCAGCACACCGAGGACCACACCGAGGAAGCCGACGAAGGCGAGCAGTCGGTAGCGCAGCCGCGCCTTGTACTGCAGCAGCACCTCGCCGAGCAGCCACAGCGCGACAATGCCGAACGCGATATAGAGGACCGTCCAGCCCATGTACGCCCCTCTCCCAGTGGCCGCTACGCAGTCTGTCGTACGCGGGTGCGACCGGTCTAGGCCTGCTGTGGGTGGTGCAGGCCCAGATTCTCGTAGATTTCCAGCGTCGCCGTGGAGTTGTTCAGCGTAATGAAGTGCAATCCGGGGACTCCCTCGGCCAGCAGCCTCGCGCAGAACTCCGTCGCGAACTCAATGCCAATGGAGCGTACAGCCGCCGGATCGTCTTTGGCTGTGAGGATCCGTTCTTTCAGGGCGTCAGGGAACGAAGCGTTGCTGAGCTTCGGGAGCCGCTCCAGCATCTTCACGCTCGTCACCGGCATGACCTCGGGGATCACCGGGGTTTCGCAGCCGGCCGACGCGACGCGGTCGCGCAGGCGCAGATACGACTCCGGGTGGAAGAACATCTGCGTGATCGCGTAGTCGGCGCCGGCACGGCACTTGTCGACGAAGCGCGCAACGTCCAGGTCCCATTCGGCGGACCGAGGGTGCATCTCCGGGAAGGCCGCGACGCCGACGCAGAAGTCGCCCGACTCCTTGATGAGTCGCACGAGTTCGGCCGCGTAGGTCAGGCCCCGCGGGTGCGGGACCCACTCGCCCATGGGATCGCCGGGCGGATCGCCGCGGACCGCGAGCATGTTGCGGATACCGGCGTCCGCGTACTGGCCGATGATGTTGCGCAGTTCGGCGATGGAGTGGTTGACCGCGGTCAGGTGGGCGACCGGGGTGAGCGTCGTGTCGACGACGATCTGCTGGGTCTCCTTGACCGTGCCCGCACGCGTGGAGCCGCCGGCCCCATAGGTCACGGAGACGAAGTCGGGAGCGACGGCCTCGACCCGGCGAAGGGCGTTCCACAGGTTCCGCTCGCCCTTGGGGGTCTTCGGCGCGGAGAACTCGAACGAGTACGTCTTCTTGCCGGTCGCGAGCATGTCGCGCACGGTGCGTGCGCGATCAGTCCTGGTGGAAGCAGATCCGAGGGCCATACCCGCAGGTTAGCCAGGGGGCGCCGGTCCCCCAACCGAACCGATGAGATTTGTCCGCTTTGTCGACTTCTTGTCCACCCCTCGGACATTTATCGGACGGCGGAGCGGGACGGTTGCTCCGCACGACCACCGGATGACTATGCGTGACGAAGCCGCTTCGCGAACTCTGCCGCCGCCGCGCCCGGGTCGTCCGCCTCGGTGATCGCCCGTACGACGACGACACGCCGGGCACCCGCCTCCAGCACCTCGTCGAGGTTGCCGAGGTCGATACCGCCGATGGCGAACCAGGGACGGTCGGTGCCCAGCGAGGCCGTGTAACGGACCAGGTCGAGCCCGGGTGCGTGGCGGCCCGGCTTGGTGGGGGTGGGCCAGCAGGGGCCGGTGCAGAAGTAGTCCACGCCCTCCTGGACGGCGGCGGCCGCGGCCTCGGACTCGGCGTGGGTGGAGCGGCCGATCAGGACGTCGTCGCCGAGGACGGCGCGGGCCGCGGGGACCGGGAGGTCGCCCTGGCCCAGATGCAGTACGTCGGCGCCGATCGCGTGGGCGACGTCCGCCCGGTCGTTGACCGCGAGGAGCCTGCCGTGGCGTGCGCAGGCGTCCGCGAAGACCTGGAGGTGTTCCAGCTCCTCGGCCGCCTCCATGCCCTTGTCG
Source organism: Streptomyces sp. NPDC050564 (assembly GCF_044457265.1). Classification (NCBI taxonomy): domain Bacteria; kingdom Bacillati; phylum Actinomycetota; class Actinomycetes; order Kitasatosporales; family Streptomycetaceae; genus Streptomyces; species Streptomyces sp. NPDC050564. The sequence goes on from NZ_JBITGS010000006.1 coordinate 100,471, forward strand.
CGCAGCTGCACGATGTCGACCCCGCCCTCCAGGACGGCGTCCAGGAACTCGGCGAGGTCGCCCTGGCGCTTGCGAGCGTCCGTGCACAGGTAGACGCGGGCGTCGGCGAGCTGGGCGCGTGCGATGGTGGCGGCGTTCTCGGGCATGCGTATATCCCCCGTTGTCGGTGCGTACGGACCACGGCGGCCGCGTGGCCTTTCGGCGCGTACGGACCACGGTGGTCCGGTGGCTTTTCGGCGCGTACGGACCGCAGTGGTCCCGTGGCCTTTCGGCGCGTCCGGACCACGATGATCCGGTGGCTGTTCGGCCGGTGACCGCCGTGGTCCGTACGCCGGACGGTTGTCAGGTCAGACGGCGAGCGCCTGGGCGCGGCGCTTCACCTCCGTGCCGCGATTCTCGCTGAGAGCCTGCGCGGGTGTGCCGGGCAGGGTCGGGTCGGGGGTGAAGAGCCACTCGAGCATCTCTTCGTCGGTGAAGCCGTCGTCCCGCAGGAGCGTCAGGGTGCCGGACAGGCCCTTGACGACCTTGTCCCCGTCGATGAAGGCGGCGGGGACGTGCAGCGCGCGGTTCTCACCACGGCGTACGGCGATCAGCTGGCCCTCCTTGACCAGCTGCCGGACGCGGGTCACCTCGACGCCGAGCTGTTCGGCGATGTCGGGGAGGGTGAGCCAGGCGGGGACGAGAGCATCGATCTTTGCGTCAATCTCGGTCACGGGACAAGCCTGCCATCCCGGACTGACACTCGGTACCCGAGTCCCGCCGGAGCCGGGGTCCCGCGCTCCTGCGATCGGGTGGGTTTCCGCCGCTCGGCACTGCCGGAAACACCACCGGAATCCGCGGTCGGGGCGCCCCGCCGTCCAGCGGTCGCGCCGAAACGTCCTCCGGCTCCGCCGAATCGGGGGTTCCTCCGGCGGCTGAAGAGGGGTCGGCTACGCCGCCGTCGCCGCCTTCAGCGGTTTCGACGGGTCCACCAGAAGTTCCGGGTTCATCGGGGTGCCCGCCTCGATGAGCCGGCGGCCCTGGGCCAGATCCCTCGGTCGGCCCACCGCCAGGAGGGCGACCAGGCGCGTGTCGCGGAGCCAGCAGACCGTCCAGGCGGGCGCGGAGGGGTCACCGCGCCAGAGGGTCGTGTCGGCGGGGGCGTGGTGGCCCACGTACTGGACGAAACGGCCGAACTGCTCGGACCAGAAGTACGGGACGGGGTCGTACGCGGCGGGAGCCTCGCCGATGATGTTCGCGGCGACCGTGCGCGGACCCTGGAGGGCGTTGTCCCAGTGGTGGACCAGCAGGCGGTTCTCATACCTTCCCGACGGGAAGGAGGCGCAGTCACCGACCGCGTAGACGTCCGGTACGGAGGTGCGCAGGTGGTCGTCGGCCACCACCTCGCGGTGGGCGCCGAGCGCGATGCCGGAGCCGGCCAGCCAGGCGGTCGCGGGGCGCGCGCCGATGCCGACGACCACGGCGCCCGCGGGAACGCGGGAACCGTCGTCCAGCACCACCGCGCCGGGCTCGATGCGCTCCACGCGCGCGTGCGTACGCAGGGACGCCCCGCTGCTCGCGTACCAGGCCGCCATCGGCGCCGCCACCTCGGCGGGCAGCGCGCCGGCGAGTGGCCGGTCGGCGGCCTCGACGACCGTCACCGCGCACCCCGCCTCGCGCGCCGCCGTGGCGAACTCGGCGCCGATCCAGCCGGCCCCGACGACCACGATGTCGTGCTGCTGCGCGAGGACGGGACGAAGCCGCTCGGCGTCGTCCAGGGTGCGCAGCAGATGGACCCCGGGCACTCCCTCCGCGCCCGGCAGCTGAATCGGTTCCGCGCCGGTCGCGACGACCAGGACGTCGTACGGCACGGGCCCGGTGGCAGTGTCCAGCTCATGGTCCTCGGGGCGCAGGCCGAGCGCCTCGCGTCCGAGCTGCAGTTCGATGTCCAGTGCCTCGAAGTCGACATCGAAGGCGGAGCCCTCGGCCTTGCCGAGCAGGACGGCTTTGGACAGCGGTGGCCGGTCGTACGGCTGATGGGGCTCCGCGCCGATCAGCGTCACACTGCCGGTGAAGCCCTGTTCGCGCAGGGCGACCGCGGTCTGCACGCCGGCCATGCCCGCGCCCACGACGACGACTCGCCGTGCCGTACGCCCCTGCGACTGCGCCTGCGTCTGCTCGCTCACCTGATCACCATAGACAACTGACAATTTGTCAGTCAGGGGACGTGCTCAGTGACCTGTTGCACAGTGCACGTCCACTCCTCCCACGCTCATTCGTCCACTTCTTCCACCACGCTCGTCCCGCTGCCCGTCTGCGACTCCCATTCCCAGGTCTCCTCCAGGCGTACCCGCCCGTCGGCCAGCTCGACCACGCGGGACACGCAGTGCCCCGACGAGGTGCCGCCGTCGCGCTTCAGCTGCACATACCGGAAGTCGAGGCGGTCCCTCTCACGAGTACCCACGAGATGCCCGCGTACGACATCGCCACCCGCGTACTCGGCCCAGATCTCGCCGTCCTTCTCGTGGTACGTGAACCGGGTGCGGGTACCCACCTGACCTGGCGCCTGGTCTGCGACCGGGGCGAGGACGAGGCCGTCGAGCGAGCGGGGCATGGGCGGAGGCTCCCTTACTGAGACAGGTGGCGGCGGGCTAGGGTGGCCAACGTAAAGCACTCGCGGGAGCCCGGACGCACCGGGCTGAGAGGGAGGCTGGGACGGCCTCCGACCGTACGAACCTGATCCGGGTCATGCCGGCGAAGGGAGGGGCTGGACGCCCATGTCGCCTACGCGTACGTCAGACGTCCTCGTCATCGGGGGCGGAATCATCGGGCTGGTGACGGCCTGGCGGGCCGCGCAACGCGGGTTCACGACCGCCGTGGTGGATCCCGAACCGGGCGGCGGAGCGGCCCAGGTCGCGGCCGGGATGCTCGCCGCCGTCACCGAACTGCACTACGGCGAGCAGACCCTGCTGGGCCTCAACCTCGCCTCCGCGCGCCGCTATCCGGACTTCGCCGCCGAGCTCACCGAGGCGACGGGCCAGGACCTCGGCTACCGCCAGTGCGGCACGCTGGCCGTCGCGCTGGACGCCGATGACCGCGCGCATCTGCGGGAACTGCACACCCTGCAACGGCAGTCGGGGCTCGACTCGGAGTGGCTGAGCGGGCGCGAGTGCCGCCGTCTGGAGCCGATGCTCGCACCCGGCGTACGCGGTGGTCTGCGGGTCGACGGCGACCATCAGATCGATCCGCGCCGGCTCGCCAAGGCCCTGGTCACGGCGTGCGAGCGGGCCGGGGTGGTGTTCCACCGGACCTGGGCGGAGCGGCTGAGCGTCGTAGGGGGCCGGGCCGCCGGAGTCGTCACCACGGACGGCACCGAGCCGGCCGCCGGTCAGGTCGTGCTCGCCGGAGGCAGTCTCAGCGGTCGTCTGGCGGGCGTCCCCGACGACGTACTGCCGCCCGTGCGGCCGGTGAAGGGGCAGGTACTGCGGCTGACCGTGCCGAACCGGTACGCGCCCTTCCTGAACCGAACCGTCCGCGCCGTCGTGCGCGGAAGCCAGGTCTATCTGGTGCCGCGCGAGAACGGCGAACTCGTCGTGGGCGCGACCAGCGAGGAGCTGGGCTGGGACACGACGGTGACCGCGGGCGGCGTGTACGAGCTGCTGCGCGACGCCCATGAGCTGGTGCCGGGGATCACCGAGCTGCCGCTCACGGAGACCCGGGCGGGGCTGCGCCCCGGCTCCCCCGACAACGCTCCGCTCCTCGGACCGACCGCGCTGGACGGCCTCCTCCTCGCCACCGGGCACTACCGCAACGGGGTGCTCCTCACGCCCGTCACCGGTGACGCCATGGCGCACGTCCTGACCACCGGTGAACTCCCCGACGTGGCCCGCCCCTTCACCCCCCGGCGCTTCGGCGCCGCCGCCCTCACGGAGCAGCCCGCATGAACATCTTCGTCAACGGAGAGCGGCAGCAGATCACCACGGGGACCGCTCTCGACACGCTCGTCGCGACCCTCACCGCCGCCCCGTCCGGCGTGGCCGCCGCGCTCAACGAAACCGTCGTCCCGCGCACTCAGTGGTCGTCCACCGCCCTGTCCGAGGGAGACCGCGTCGAAGTCCTCACCGCCGTGCAGGGAGGCTGACCCATGGCCGACGATCCGTTTGTCCTCGCTGGTACGTCCTTCTCGTCCCGGCTGATCATGGGCACGGGCGGTGCGCCCAGCCTCGATGTGCTGGAGCGCGCGCTGGTGGCCTCCGGAACGGAGCTGACGACGGTCGCTATGCGGCGCGTGGACGCGTCCGTGCACGGCTCGGTTCTGTCCGTGCTCGACAAGCTCGGCATCCGCGTGCTGCCGAACACGGCGGGCTGTTTCACCGCGGGCGAGGCCGTGCTGACCGCTCGTCTCGCGCGTGAGGCCCTGGGCACGGACCTGGTCAAGCTCGAGGTCATCGCCGACGAGCGCACGCTGCTGCCCGACCCGATCGAGCTGCTCGACGCCGCGGAGACGCTCGTCGACGAGGGGTTCATCGTGTTGCCGTACACGAACGACGACCCCGTCCTGGCGCGGAAGCTGGAGGACGTCGGCTGCGCCGCCATCATGCCGCTCGGCTCGCCCATCGGGTCCGGGCTGGGGATCCGGAACCCGCACAACTTCCAGTTGATCGTGGAGCACGCGCGCGTGCCGGTGATTCTGGACGCGGGGGCCGGCACGGCGTCCGATGCGGCGCTCGCGATGGAGCTGGGGTGTGCGGGTGTGATGCTTGCCTCAGCGGTGACGCGGGCGCAGGAGCCTGTCCTGATGGCGGAGGCCATGAAGCACGCGGTGGACGCGGGGCGGCTCGCCCGCCGTGCGGGGCGGATTCCTAGGCGGCACTTCGCCGAGGCGTCGTCTCCTGCGGAGGGCTTGGCCAGCTTGGATCCGGAGAGGCCCGCCTTCTGAGTGCCCGCCGCGGCGGGTACTCCTCCCACCCACGCACCCCCGTTTCCGGTTGGCTGGGAAGTGCGGGTCTCCGCAGGGCGATCTCGCCCTGGTCGTCTGCGGCCGAGCCCGCGGCAGCGGGCCTCTCCTCGGCATCCGTGCACGCGTGCGATGTGCGTCACAGGTCGGCTGCAGTCGCGCTCCGGTATCGGCTGAACGGGGCGGCGTGACAGTGGCGGCTCGTACACTCACCTGCGTGGATACGACCCTTCACGACCCGCTTGTCGGGCAGGTGCTCGACGGCCGCTATCGCGTTGACGCACGGATCGCGGTCGGCGGGATGGCCACGGTCTACAGGGCCCTGGACACCCGCCTGGACCGCGTGCTCGCGCTCAAGGTGATGCACCCGACGCTGGCCGCCGACGGCTCGTTCGTCGAGCGTTTCATCCGCGAGGCCAAGTCGGTGGCCCGGCTCGCGCACCCCAATGTGGTGCAGGTCTTCGACCAGGGGGCGGACGGGTCGTACGTCTATCTGGCCATGGAGTACATCGCCGGGTGCACCCTGCGCGACGTACTGCGCGACCGCGGCGCCCTGCAGCCGCGGGCCGCGCTCGACATCCTGGAGCCGGTGCTCGCCGCCCTCGGCGCCGCGCACCGCGCCGGGTTCGTGCACCGCGACATGAAGCCGGAGAACGTCCTCATAGGGGACGACGGCCGGGTCAAGGTGGCGGACTTCGGTCTCGTACGGGCCGTGGACACCGTGACGAACACGACGGGGACCGTCCTCGGCACCGTTTCGTATCTCGCCCCCGAGCAGATCGAGCACGGCACCGCCGACACCCGCGTCGACGTCTACGCGTGCGGGGTCGTCCTCTACGAAATGCTCACCGGCGACAAGCCGCACTCCGGGGACTCCCCCGCCCAGGTGCTCTACCAGCATCTGCACGCGGACGTCCCGCCGCCGTCGGCCGCGGTGCCGGGGCTGGCCTACGAGCTCGACGAGCTGGTCACCACGGCGACCGCCCGCAATCCCGAGGTGCGCCCGCACGACGCGGTGGCGCTGCTCGGCCTGGCGCTGGAGGCGCGCGCCCAGCTCACCGTCGAGCAGCTGGACGCCGTCCCGCCGGGCGCCCTCGCCCTGGGCCACGACAATGCCGAGGACCGTACGAGTGTGATCCCGCGCTCGCTGTCCGTGCCGCGACTGCTGCCGGTGAACGAGGACGACGAGGACGCCGCCCTCAACCGGACCAGCCGGTTCGAGCAGACCAGTCGGTTCGAGTCCGGCCCGACCGCTCCGTCCCGGCGTGCCACGCGACCCCGGCGCACGATGCTGGCGATCGTCGCCGCCGTCGTGCTGGCGCTGGGCCTCGGCGCCGGCGTCTGGTACATCAACTCCGGCCAGTTCACCAAGGTCCCGCCGATCCTCGCGAAGACCCAGGCCGAGGCCAAGGACCGGTTGACGCAGGCCGGGCTCGACGTCGGTCAGGTCAAGCACCAGTACAGCGACACCGTGAAGCGCGGCACCGTCATCAGCACCGACCCCGAGGTCGGCGCCCGGATCCGTGACAACGACTCGGTGACGCTGACCATCTCCGACGGCCCGGAGACGGTGAAGGTGCCCGATCTCAAGGGCTTCGCCCTGTTCAAGGCGAAGGATGTGCTGAAGGGCGATGGCCTCGCCGCGGGCATGGTCACCCGGGAGTTCAATGAGGACGTGCCCAAGGGCTTTGTGATCAGTACGGACCCGCAAGCGGGGACCAAGCGCCGCGCGGGTTCGGCCATCGCACTCGTCGTCAGCAAGGGCAGCCCGGTGGAGGTGCCCGAGGTCACCGGCTCGTCGGTGGAGGACGCCACGGCGGAGCTCGAGGACTCGGGTCTGAAGGTGAAGATCTCCTCGGAGCGGGTCAATTCGGAGTTCGACAAGGGCCAGATCGCCGGGCAGTCGCCGGCGCCGGGTCGCGAGGCCGCCGCCGGCGACACGGTGACGCTGACGGTCTCCAAGGGCCCCGAGATGGTCGAGGTCCCGGATGTCGTGGGCGACAGCGTGGACGACGCGAAGAAGGCGCTGGAGAACGCCGGGTTCAAGGTCAACGAGGACCGCGGCCTGCTCGGGCTCTTCGGGGACCACGTCAAGAGTCAGTCGGTGGAGGGTGGCGAGACGGCGCCCAAGGGGTCGACGATCACCATCGAGATCCGCTGAGTCTGTGATTCTTCACGGCTTCGAGGTCCGCCGAGTCCGAGGGATTCACGGCCTTGAGGTCCGCCGACGGAGCCCCCTGGCGCACGTGACACCCTGATGGGTGTGACCAGCAAGCAGCTCCGCAACCCCGTCGGCGGCCATGTCCCGGTGGCCGGCGGCCTTGACTCCGTCGGCCTCTCCTACGCCCGCGATCTCCGGGCCGAGACCGTCCAGGTCTTCGTCGCCAACCCACGCGGCTGGGCGACGCCCGCCGGAAACCCGAAGCAGGACGAGGCGTTCCGCGCGGCCTGCGCCGCCGGGTCGATCCCCGCGTACGTCCATGCCCCGTATCTGATCAACTTCGGCTCGCACACCGAGGCGACGGTCGAGAAGTCGGTGGAGTCACTGCGGCACTCGCTGCGGCGCGGGCGGGAGATCGGCGCCCTGGGTGTGGTCGTGCACACGGGAAGCGCCACGGGCGGCCGGGAGCGGTCCGTCGCCCTCAAGCAGGTGCGTGGGTACATGCTGCCGCTGCTGGACGAGTTGACCCATGACGACGACCCGTACCTCCTGCTGGAGTCGACGGCCGGCCAAGGCGCCTCCCTGTGCTCCCGGACCTGGGACTTCGGGCCGTACTTCGAGGCGCTCGACGCCCACCCCAAGCTGGGCGTCTGCCTCGACACGTGCCACATCTTCGCGGCCGGCCACGACCTCACCGGGCCGAGCGGGATGCATCAAACCCTCGACCTGCTGGTGGACACGGTCGGCGAGGGCCGGCTCAAGCTGATCCACGCCAATGATTCCAAGGATGTGGTCGGCGCCCACAAGGACCGCCACGAGAACATCGGCTCCGGCCACATCGGCGAGGACCCGTTCCGTGCGTTGATGACCCACCCCGCCACCGAGGGCGTACCCCTGATCATCGAGACGCCCGGCGGCAAGGAGGGGCACGCGGCGGATGTCGAGCGCCTGAAGAAACTGCGCGACGGCTGACCCCGTTGAGGAATACCCCCAGGGGGTATACGGTTCCTGTCTTGTACGAGACAGGAACCGCCATCCGGCGTTGGGGGTCAGCATGGAGCACGACACGCACGCGCAGCACGACACACACCCGCAGCACGAGGTACACGCACACACCCATGACACGGGCGGCAAGGTCGCCTGGTCCATGGCGGCCCAGGCCACTCTGCACTGCCTCACCGGCTGCGCCATCGGCGAGGTGCTGGGCATGGTGATCGGCACCGCGTTCGGCTGGGGCAACGCGCCGACGATGGTCCTGGCGATCGTGCTCGCGTTCGTCTTCGGCTACTCGCTCACGCTGCGCGGAGTGCTCAAGGCCGGCGTCGACTTCGGGACGGCGTTCCGGGTCGCGCTCGCCGCGGACACTCTGTCCATCGCGGTGATGGAGCTGATCGACAACGGCGTGATCGCTCTGTGGCCGGACGCGATGGACGCACAGTTGGCCGACCTGCTGTTCTGGGGCGCCCTGGCCATCTCACTGGCCATCGCCTTCGTGGTCACGACGCCCGTCAACAAGTGGATGATCGGCCGCGGCAAGGGACACGCGGTGGTGCACCAGTACCACCACTGACCGGCGGCCGTAGCAGGAGTCAGAGCTCGGGGCCGTCCCCGGGCTCCTCCTGGTAGGAGTAGCGCTGCTCGCGCCAGGGGTCGCCGACGTTGTGGTAGCCGCGCTCCTCCCAGAAGCCACGGCGATCGGCCGTCATGTACTCGACGCCACGCACCCACTTGGGGCCCTTCCAGGCGTAGAGGTGCGGCACGATGAGGCGAAGTGGGAAGCCGTGCTCCGCCGTCAGCAGCTCGCCATCCTTGTGCGTCGCGAAGATGGTGCGGTCCGAGGCGAAGTCCGACAGACGGAGGTTGGAGCTGAATCCGTACTCGGCCCAGACCATGACATGGGTGACGGTGGGCGCGGGCGGGGCGATCTCCAGGATCGTACGAGCGGGGATGCCACCCCATTCGGCCCCGAGCATGCTGAACTTCGTGACGCAGTGCAGATCGGCCACGACGGAGGCATACGGCAGGGCCGTGAACTCCTCATGCGTCCAGCAGTGCTTCTCGCCGTCGGCGGTGGCACCGAAGACCCTGAACTCCCAGCGTTCGGGGCGGAACTTGGGTACGGGCCCGTAGTGCGTGACCGGCCAGCCTCGCTGAAGTCGCTGCCCCGGCGGAAGCTCCGACTGCGCCGCTTCTCCAGATTCACGCTCCACCGGCTGACCCATGACTCCATCCTGACAGACCCGGGACAGTGCACATGACCAGCCCTGGTCGGAATCGGACAACTCCCACTAAGCATGCACTTACTGGACGACCTTCTGTGCCGGTGCGAAGATGCGGCCCAATCTGCCCAGTCCCCCGCTTGGAAGGAGCCTCTGCGATGCAGGGCGACCCCGAGATCATCGAATTCCTCAACGAGCAGCTGACCGGCGAGCTGACGGCGATCAACCAGTACTTCCTGCACGCGAAGATGCAGGAGAACTTCGGCTGGACGAAGCTCGCGAAATACACCCGCCACGAGTCGTTCGACGAGATGAAGCACGCGGAGGTGCTCACCGACCGGATCCTCTTCCTGGAGGGCCTGCCGAACTACCAGCGGCTGTTCCACGTCCGGGTGGGGCAGACCGTCACCGAGATGTTCCAGGCCGACCGGCAGGTGGAGGTCGAGGCGATCGACCGCCTCAAGCGCGGAATCGAGGTGATGCGCACGAAGGGCGACATCACGTCCGCGAACATCTTCGAGTCGATCCTCGCGGACGAGGAGCACCACATCGACTATCTGGACACGCAGCTGGAACTGATCGAGAAGCTCGGCGAGGCGCTGTACATCGCGCAGGTGATCGAGCAGCCGGAGAGCTAGGCGGCTTCATCCAGAGACGCGGACACCCGCACCTCGGAGAGCACCGGCCTGCCCTCATCAGCCAGCTCACGGCGCGGGCACGCACCCCGGCCCAGCAGAGCCTGAATCCGGCGGACGCACGACCCGCAGTCCGTGCCCGCCTTGCACGCCGACGCTATCTGGCGAGGGGTGCAGGCACCGTCCTCCGCGTGCTTCTTCACCTGCGCCTCGGTGACACCGAAGCAGTTGCAGACGTACACGCGGTCCACCTCCCGACGGGATTTCCAGGTCACGCCATCCCGATGATCGGTGAGGCTAACCTAACCTTACCCGTCTCTCAGGAACCGCAAAAGTGCGAGGGGGCGCGGATCGTATGTGATCCGCGCCCCACTTCACATGCCGTAACAGCCCAAACGGCTGTTGATCCGCTACTGGTCCCGGTACATCTCGGCGACCAGGAACGCCAGGTCGAGGGACTGGCTGCGGTTCAGGCGCGGGTCGCAGGCCGTCTCGTAGCGCTGGTGCAGATCGTCGACGAAGATCTCGTCGCCGCCGCCCACGCACTCGGTGACGTCGTCACCGGTGAGCTCGACATGGATGCCGCCCGGGTGCGTCCCCAGACCCTTGTGGACCTCGAAGAAGCCCTTGACCTCGTCGAGCACATCGTCGAAGCGGCGGGTCTTGTGGCCCGAGGCCGCCTCGAAGGTGTTGCCGTGCATCGGGTCGGTCACCCAGGCCACGGTCGCACCGGAGGCGGTGACCTTCTCGACCAGCTCGGGCAGCTTGTCGCGGACCTTGTCCGCGCCCATCCGCACGATGAAGGTGAGGCGGCCCGGCTCGCGCTCCGGGTCGAGGCGGTCGATGTACTGCAGCGCGTCCTCGGCCGTGGTCGTCGGGCCCAGCTTGATCCCGATCGGGTTGCGGATCTTCGAGGCGAACTCGATGTGCGCGCCGTCCAGCTGACGGGTGCGCTCACCGATCCACACCATGTGGCCCGAGACGTCGTACAGATGGCCCGTACGCGAGTCGACCCTGGTCAGCGCCGACTCGTAGTCGAGGAGCAGTGCCTCGTGGGAGGAGTAGAACTCGACGGTCTTGAACTCCTCCGGGTCGGTCCCGCAGGCCCGCATGAAGTTCATCGCGTTGTCGATCTCGCGCGCCAACTGCTCGTAGCGCTGGCCGGAGGGCGACGACTTCACGAAGTCCTGGTTCCAGGCGTGCACCTGGCGCAGGTCGGCGTAGCCGCCGGTGGTGAAGGCGCGCACCAGGTTGAGCGTGGAGGCGGACGCGTTGTACATCCGCTTCAGGCGCTCGGGGTCCGGGATGCGGGCCCCTTCGGTGAAGTCGAAGCCGTTGACGGAGTCGCCGCGGTAGGTCGGCAGGGTCACGCCGTCGCGGGTCTCGGTCGGCTTGGAGCGCGGCTTGGAGTACTGGCCGGCGATACGGCCGACCTTCACGACCGGCACCGAGGCGGCGTACGTGAGCACGGCGCCCATCTGGAGCAGGGTCTTGAGCTTGTTACGGATGTGGTCGGCGGACACGGCGTCGAAGGCCTCGGCGCAGTCGCCACCCTGGAGGAGGAACGCCTCGCCCTTGGCGACGGCTCCCATCCGGGCACGCAGCTGGTCGCACTCGCCCGCGAAGACGAGCGGCGGATACGACTCGAGGTCCGCGATCACATCGCGCAGAGCCTCGGCATCGGGGTACTCGGGCTGCTGCGCCGCGGGCAGGTTTCGCCAGGTGTTGCCAGCGCTTGCGCTGGACTTAGCGTTCACGGTCACCTCCACAACATTACGGGGTCGTGTCGGGCGTCCCTTCACGTGCTCATCAATTGAGACGCGGCGCGCTCGATCGGGGACGCTCCGAGCGGCCGTGCGACAGGTCTTCGCGGCCGCCCGGAGCGGGGATCGGGCTAGTCCACGTCGAGCCGGTCGCGGTCGATGGAGATCGTCACGTCGCCGTGGGTCTCGGTCCTGTCGCCCAGGTACTGGTGGATGCGCTGGTGCTTCGCCCACTGGCTCGCGGGGATGGACGAGTCGGCGGTCGTCGACCGGCCGTCCCAGCGGGCGAAGTGGATCACGTCGGGCAGGGTGACGCGGCTCTTGTTGGCCACCAGGTCGGTGACCAGGGACGAGGTGTTGCCGTACGCGCCGGAGCGGTAGCCGAGCTTGTGCAGCCGCTTCGTGTAGGCGTCGAGGTAGCCCAGCACCTGGCTGGTCAAGGAGCCTCCGGGGGTGTAGTTCTCCAGGTCGTCGTAGATCACCGTGCCCTTGCCGAAGCCCAGCGCGGTCGCCTGCTTGGCCGCGTCGTCGGCGGCCTCGGTGCCCTCCGGCACGGGGTCGGTGATCGCCGCGCAGCCGCCCCCGCAGCTGCCTCCGTCGGAGGTGGGCTGCCGGCCGACGTACAGCGGGAAGAACCGCCAGCCGTTCGCGTACTGCTTGCGCAGCCAGCCGGCGGTGAGGTGGGTCTGGGCGCAGGCGCGGTTGATCCCGCCGATGTAGACGCCGACGGCTCCGTAGTCGGAGTCGTCCCGCCAGGCGTCCATCGCCGACTGACCGGGCGCGGTGCAGGCGTCGAAGCCCTCGCCCCGGAAGGAGGTCGCGTCGGCGGGGAGGGCGGCCGCCTCGGGCGCCCCGGCGGTCGGCCCTTTCTGCGCGGCGGCGACGGGCAGACCCGCCTTGCCCAGGATGTCCTGGATCTTCGTACGGTCCTCCCCGTACGTGGCGGTCACGATGATCCCGTCGGCGGTGACCCGGTACGTCCCCGCTGTGCGGTTCTCGGTGACGGTGCTGCCACCGCCGGAGCCGGGCTGGATGAGGAGCGCCTCGGTGCGTCCGGTGGCTCCCGCCGGGCAGTTCTGCTGGTCGCCGGGCGTGCCGAGATACAGGGCGTGCCGGTCGAACCGGACACAGGCATCGGGATCTTTGTCCAGGTCCACGACCTGCCAGGAGGCGGGGACGGTGAACTCGTGGCCGCGGTACGCGACCGTGATGGTGTCGTCGGACTCGATGGCGTCGGCGGGGCCGAGCGCGCCGGCGGCAAGGACCGCGGCCGCGGCGAGCACCGTGAGCGTACGGGCGCCGCCTCGGCGGAACTGGGGTGAACGTGCTGCGTGGATGGCTCTCTCCTCGGTCGGGTTTCCTGGCCATGCCATCCATGGCCGGTGACCGATCGGTAGGAACGCGGCGCGGGAATGGTTCACGCTGTTGCCCGGCCCCCGACGTCGGGTAAGGTGCGGCGCATGTTCGCGCACTCGATCCAGAACTGGTGGTGGACCGCTCATCCGGCGGCCCACTGACTGCGCGTACGCAAGACTTCGCGAAGGCCGCCCGAGGGGCGGCCTTCGGTGTTTCCGGAGCCCGTTCCTCTCCGAGTGAGAAGGAACAGGACCGATGAACCTGCTCGACCTCCTGGACGATCCCCGTCCGTTCGCCCTGCTGCGCCGCCGCACCCCCGGCCACGACCATGACGTGGTCGAGGTGCTGCTCGGCCCGGTCACCCCTCACGAGCGCCTCGCCGACATCCCCGACGAGGGCCTCGCGCTCATCCCCTATCGCCAGATCCGGGAGCGCGGCTTCGACGTCCGTGACGACGGCACGCCCCTCGCGGTGCTCACCCCCGAGGAGACGTACGAACTGCCCCTGAAGCAGGCGCTGTCCCAGCTGCCGTCGCACGAGGTGCGCGTCGACGGCGGGGGCTTCGACGTCGCCGATGAGGAGTACGCCGGAATCGTCGGGCGGGTGCTGCGCGAGGAGATCGGGCGGGGCGAGGGCGCGAACTTCGTGATCCGGCGTACGTACGACGGAGAGATCCCGGGGTTCGGGCGGGCCGACGCCCTCGCCCTGTTCCGCCGGCTCCTCGTCGGTGAGCGGGGCGCGTACTGGACGTTCGTCGTGCACACCGGGGACCGGACGCTGGTCGGCGCGAGTCCGGAGGTGCACGTCCGGATGTCCGGCGGAACCGTCGTGATGAACCCGATCAGCGGCACGTACCGCTACCCGGCAACGGGCCCGACCCCCGAAGATCTGCTCGCCTTCCTTGCCGACGGAAAGGAGATCGAGGAGCTGTCGATGGTGGTCGACGAGGAGCTCAAGATGATGTGCACGGTCGGCGACATGGGCGGGGTGGTCATCGGTCCGCGGCTGAAGGAGATGGCCCATCTCGCGCACACCGAGTACGAGTTGCGTGGGCGCTCCTCACTGGATGTGCGCGAGGTGCTGAAGGAGACCATGTTCGCGGCGACCGTCACCGGGTCGCCGGTGCAGAACGCGTGCCGGGTGATCGAGCGGCACGAGATCGGTGGGCGGGGCTACTACGCGGGTGCGCTGGCCCTCGTGGGACGGGATGCGGGTGGGGCGCAGACGCTCGACTCCCCCATCCTCATCCGCACCGCCGACATCGACGCGGACGGGCGGCTGCGGGTGCCGGTGGGCGCCACGCTCGTACGGGGATCGGATCCGGCGAGCGAGGTCGCCGAGACCCATGCGAAGGCGGCGGGGGTGCTGGCGGCGCTGGGAGTCGTGGAGACCAGGCCCCGCGAGGAGCGTGTACGGCCGAAGCTGGGCGACGACCCGCGTGTGCAGGCGGCGCTCGACGGACGGCGGGCCTCGCTCGCGCCGTTCTGGCTGCGTATGCAGGAGCGGGCCGACTCGCTGCGGGGACATGCCCTGGTCGTGGACGGCGAGGACACCTTCACGGCGATGCTCGCGCATGTGCTGCGGTCGAGTGGGCTGGAGGTGACGGTTCGGCGCTACGACGAGCCGGGGCTTCGGAAGGCGGTTCTCGCGCACGAGGGGCCGGTCGTGCTGGGGCCCGGACCCGGTGACCCTTCGGACGTGACCGATCCGAAGATGCGGTTCCTGCGGGAGCTCACCGCCGAGGTGATCCGCGGTCACCGCCACGGTGTGCTCGGCGTCTGCCTCGGCCATGAGCTGATCGCGGCCGAGCTGGGCCTGGAGATCGTCCGCAAGGAAGTCCCGTACCAGGGCGCGCAGACCGGGATCGACCTCTTCGGGCGGATGGAGACCGTCGGCTTCTACAACAGCTTCGTGGCGCGCTGCGACGAGGAGACTCTAGGGGAGTTGTCCGCGCACGGTGTCGAGGTCAGCCGCAGCGACAGCGGCGAGGTGCACGCGATGCGCGGTCCTGGGTTCGCGGGGGTCCAGTTCCACCCGGAGTCGGTGCTGACGCTGAACGGCGCGGCTGTCGTCAGCGAGTTGATCGGTCAGCTGCGGGGCACCAGCACGTTGTCCGAGCGGCGGCCCGCCGTGTAGTCGAGCACGTTCTTCACCGTGGCGTCGACGATCTGGCCGACGGCGTCCTCGGTGTAGTAGGCCTGGTGGGACGTGACCAGGACGTTCGGGAAGGTGACGAGGCGGGCCAGGGTGTCGTCCTCGATGGCCTCCAGGGACTTGTCGAGGAAGAAGAGGCCCGCCTCCGCCTCGTACACGTCGAGACCGACGCCCGTGAAGCGGCCCTCGCGCAGCTCGGCGACGAGGGCCTTGGTGTCGATCAGGCCGCCGCGGCTGGAGTTCACCAGGATCGCGTCGTCCTTCATCGCGCGCAGCGCGGCGGCGTCGATCAGGCGCTGGGTCTGCGGCATCAACGGGACGTGCAGGCTGATCAGGTCGGACTCGGCGAGGAGCTGGTCCTTGGGGACGTACTTCATGCCGAGTTCGACGCAGGCCGGGTTCTCGGCGACGTCCCAGCCCAGCAGGCGCATGCCGAAGCCGTGGGCGATCCGGGTGAACGCCTCGCCGATCTTGCCGGTGCCTAGGACACCCGCGGTGCGACCGTGCATGTCGCGGCCCATCAGGCCGTCGAGGCGGAAGTCGAAGTCGCGGGTGCGGGTGGCCGCGCGCACGATACGCCGGTTGACGGCCATGCCGAGGGTCCAGGCGAACTCCGCGACGGAGTACGGCGAGTAGTACGAGACCCGGGCGACCGTCATGCCGAGGCGCTCGGCGACCTCGAGGTCGATGTTGTTGAAGCCGGTGGAGCGCTGGGCGACCAACTGCGTGCCGCCGACGGCCAGGGTCTGCAGGACGCGGTGGCCGAGGCCGCAGTTGACGCTGGTGGAGATGGCCTCGTGGCCGGCCGCGATCAGAGCGGTGTCCTCGTTCAGGAAGACGTCGAGACAGTGGACCTCGTGGTGGCCCGCGAAGGACTTCTCGAGCAGGGGCTTCTCGTCGGCCTGGACGCCGAAGGCGAGGATCTCCATGCTTCCTCCCGATCTGCGGGGTCATGGGCCGAATATACGGCCCACAACCCCGGTGCGCCGGGCCGGTGCGGTCAGCCGAAGAAGACCCCGACCTCCTCGTAGAGCTTGGGGTCGACCGTCTTCAGCTTGGCCGTGGCCTCCGCGATCGGGACGCGGACGATGTCCGTGCCGCGCAGGGCGACCATCTTGCCGAAGTCGCCATCGTGGACGGCGTCGATGGCGTGCAGCCCGAAGCGGGTGGCGAGCCAGCGGTCGAAGGCACTGGGGGTGCCGCCGCGCTGGATGTGCCCGAGGACCGTGGTGCGGGCCTCCTTGCCGGTGCGCTTCTCGATCTCCTTGGCCAGCCACTCGCCGACCCCGGAGAGGCGGACATGCCCGAAGGAGTCGAGGGACTCGTCCTTGAGGACCATGTCGCCGTCCTTGGGCATCGCCCCCTCGGCGACGACCACGATCGGCGCGTACGAGGCCTTGAACCGCGAGGTCACCCAGGCGCACACCCGGTCGACGTCGAAGCGCTGCTCGGGGATGAGGATGACGTTGGCGCCGCCGGCCAGACCCGAGTGGATGGCGATCCAGCCCGCGTGCCGGCCCATCACCTCGCAGACGAGGACGCGCATGTGCGACTCGGCGGTGGTGTGCAGGCGGTCGATCGCCTCGGTCGCGATGCCGACGGCGGTGTCGAAACCGAAGGTGTAGTCGGTGGCGGACAGGTCGTTGTCGATGGTCTTCGGTACGCCGACGACGGGGATGCCGTACTCGTCGGTGAGGCGGGCGGCGACACCGAGCGTGTCCTCGCCGCCGATCGCGATGAGCGCCTCCACCTCCTGCTTGGCGAGGGTCTCCTTGATCCGGCGGATGCCGTTCTCCTGCTTGAGCGGATTGGTGCGCGAGGAGCCGAGAATCGTGCCGCCGCGGGGCAGGATGCCGCGCACGGCAGGGATGTCGAGCCGAACGATGTCGCCTTCCAGTGGTCCGCGCCAGCCGTCCCGGAAGCCGACGAAGTCATAGCCGTACTCCTGCACGCCCTTGCGGACAATGCCCCGGATGACGGCGTTGAGCCCGGGGCAGTCGCCGCCTCCGGTCAGTACTCCGACCCGCATGGAAAGTCCCTTCGCCAAGGTTGCCTGTTGGACTCACGCTAATAGTGATGCAGGTCACTTCGGCATGGTGCGGAAGGTCAATTCCGGTGAATTGTGCGGGTGTTGATCACTCGCCTTCACTCGAAGGTGTGGGTGCGTCAGGTTTACGCCTCGTCAAGGCCGCGTTCTATGGCGTACCGCACCAGCTCCACGCGGTTGTGGAGCTGCAGCTTGCCCAGGGTGTTCTGCACATGGTTCTGGACCGTGCGGTGGGAGATGACGAGGCGCTCGGCTATCTGCTTGTAGCTCAGACCCTTGGCGACCAGCCGGAGCACCTCGGTCTCGCGATCGGTGAGTTGCGGGGCCTTGGGCTCGTCCACCCCCGCGGCGGGGGCCGGTTCGGAGGCCAGCCGGCGGTACTCGCCGAGCACCAGACCCGCGAGGCCCGGGGTGAACACCGGGTCGCCGACCGCCGTACGGCGCACCGCGTCGATCAGCTCGTCCGTGGACGCCGACTTGAGCAGATAGCCGGTGGCGCCGGACTTCACCGCCTCCAGGACGTCGGCGTGCTCGCCGCTGGCCGACAGGACGAGGACGCGCAGCGCCGGGTTGGCGCCGACCAGTTCCTTGCAGACCTGGACGCCGGGCTTGGCCGGCAGGTTCAGGTCGAGCACGAGGACGTCGGGCGCGGCGGCCTGGGCGCGGCGCACGGCCTGCTCACCGTCGCCCGCGGTGGCGACCACGTCGAAGCCCGCCTCGGCCAGGTCGCGGGCGACGGCGTCGCGCCACATGGGGTGGTCGTCGACCACCATCACCTTGATCGGACCCTGCCGCCGCACGTCCTTGGTCTCCGCCGTTCCCGTCATCGCTGCTCCGCCGTCTTCGTCATCGCCGCCGGCGTCGTCCTCGTCATCGCCATCCCGCCGTCTGCGTCATCGTCGTTCCGCCTTCCCCCGTGAAACCTTCGGTACCTTCAGCTCGACTTCCGTGCCCTGGCCCGGGACCGAGACCAGCTCGGCCGTGCCGCCCAGGTCGCGCAGCCGACCCCGGATCGACTGGGCGACCCCGAGCCGCCCCTCGCCCTCGGCCTGGGCGAGCCGACCCTCCGGGATGCCGGGGCCGTCGTCGCGGACGGTCACGATCACGGCGTCCGGTTCGTCCTCCACGAGGATCCAGGCCCTGGCGTCGGCCCCGGCGTGCTTGCGGACATTGTCCAGGGCGGCACCGACAGCGGCGGCCAGCTCCTTGGCGGCGGCGGGGGCGAGCGGCACGGGCGCGCCGGGCTCGGAGAGAGTCACGCGTGCGGTGGCGTACGGGGCGAGCAGTGAGCGCAGGTCGAGGGGGCCTTCTTCGTCGTCCGGTTCGTCGACGGCTCGTACGACGGCACCGAGCGCGGCGTCCTCCGACACCCGGGAGACGGGCACCAGGCCGCCCGAGACCAGCGTGCGCAGCGCCACCTCCTGCTCGCCGGCCATCCGGCCCAGCTCCGCCGCCTCGCCGCCGAGCGCGGACGCGCGCCGCTGCACCATGGCGAGGACCTGGAGGACGCCGTCGTGGATGTCGCGGGCCAGCCGCTCCCGTTCGCGGGTGGCGGCCTCGATCTCCAGGGCGCGAGCGAGGGTGCGCTCGGAGGCGCGGGCGACCTCGACGACGTATCCGATGGCGATGGAGGCGACCCAGACCAGGATCACGTTGTGGACGGTGTCGCGGGTCGGGGCACCGCGCTCGACGATGTTGACGGCCGCGACCAGCGTGGAGGCGAAGGCAGCCCAGCGCCATCCGCCCTTGATCGCGAAGGCCAGGACGGATCCCGCGGTCCATATCGACGGCAGGGTCGGACCGCCGGCTTCGATCCGCGAGGAGGCGTCGGCGACCCGGGTGAGCAGGATGCCGGCGAGCGCGATGGTGAGGTCGGCGGTGAGGAACCGCTTGGTGCAACTCGCCGCGTTCGCGACCCTGGGGAGGGTCGCGAGCGTCCACACGAACAACAGCGCGTAGAACGCGATGGCCACCCAGGGGCGGGCGAACTTGTCGTACGCGGTGGCGAAGAGACCGATCGCATACAGCATGGTCAGGACGCGGTAGGCGGTGAGCGCACGCCACAGCGGCTGCTCGACCGACATCCTCATCACACGCTCGCGCTTGGCCATCTCCCCCACCCCACCCCCACTCCCGCACGTCCTGACGGACGCGTCTAGGAGCCGGACCGTTCCCTGTCCGCCCGCTCCGTTTCCCTGGCGGCCTGCTTCTCGGCCTGTTCCTTGGCCGCTTGCTTCTCGGCTTGCGCGAGGGCGGCCTTCGCCGCCTTCTCGGCGTCCTTCTCGGCCTTCGCCGCCTCCGCGATCTGCCGCTTGGCGGCCGTCGCGTACATGTCGACGTACTCCTGGCCGGAGAGCTTCATGATTTCGTACATGACCTCGTCGGTCACCGCGCGGAGCACGAAACGGTCGTGCTCCATGCCGCTGTACCGGCTGAAGTCCAGCGGCTTGCCGATGCGGATGCCCGGGCGCATCAGCTTGGGCATCACCTTGCCCGGCGGCTGGATCTTCTCGGTGTCGATCATCGCGACCGGGATGACGGGCGCGCCGGTGGCGAGCGCCACGCGCGCGAGACCGCCGGGCTTTCCTCGGTAGAGGCGGCCGTCGGGCGAGCGCGTGCCCTCCGGGTAGATACCGAACAGCTCACCGCGCTCGATGACGTCGACACCGCTCTTGACGGCCGCCTCGCCCGCGCCGCGAGCGCCGGAGCGGTCCACGGGGAGCTGGCCGACGCCCTTGAAGAAGGCGGCGGTCATCCGGCCCTTGATGCCGGGCGTCGTGAAGTACTCGGCCTTCGCGATGAAGGTCACCTTGCGGTCGAGGACCGCGGGCAGAAAGAACGAATCCGAGAACGACAGGTGATTGCTCGCCAGGATGGCGGGGCCCTCGGCGGGAATGTTCTCGAGGCCTTCCACCCAGGGTCTGAAGGCAAGCTTCAGTGGCCCTCCGATGGAAAACTTCATTGCGCCGTAGATCAACCGAGTGCCTCCTGTGTCGTCGGTCAGACCTTAACCCGGAGCACTGTCAAAGGACCCGACGACCCTGGTCGGTGTCAGTGCGGTCGCGTACGGTGAAGTACGCCTCGAAGCCTCGGGGGTTCCGTTTCGCCCGCCTCTATGACAGGAGACCGAAGGTGCCGGTCCTTCCTGGAGCCGAGCCGTTCCGCCGCGAGGGCGGAGAGGTCGGCGTCCTTCTCTGCCACGGCTTCACCGGCTGCCCGCAGTCGCTGCGGCCCTGGGCGGAGTATCTGGCCGAGCGCGGCCTGACCGTCACGCTGCCGCTGTTGCCGGGGCACGGGACGCGCTGGGAGGACATGCAGCTCACCGGCTGGCAGGACTGGTACGCGGAGGTGGACCGGGAGCTGCGCGCGCTGCGGGACCGGTGTGCTCAGGTGTTCGTCTTCGGCCTCTCCCTGGGCGCCGCGCTGACGCTGCGCCTCGCGGCCAAGCACGGTGACGAGATCAGCGGCATCGTGGTCGTCAACCCGCTGAACAGGGTGCACGGGCTGTCGGCGCACGCCCTCCCCGTGCTCCGGCACTTCGTTCCGTCCGTGAAGGGCATCCTGAGCGACATCGCCAAGGAGGGCTCGCAGGAACTCGGGTACGACCGGGTGCCGCTGCACGCCGCGCACTCGATGCGGAATTTCTGCCAGATCGTCGACACCGAGCTGCCGCAGGTCACCCAGCCGATAGTGCTGCTGCACAGCCCCCAGGACCACGTCGTGTCCCCCGCCGACTCGGCGCGCATCCTCGGCCGGGTGTCGTCCACGGACGTGACGGAGATCCTGCTGGAACAGAGCTACCACGTCGCGACGTTGGACCACGACGCGGACCGGATCTTCGAGGAGAGCTACGCGTTCATCGCCCGGCTCGCGCCCAGTGTCGGCGAGGAGTCCGACGCGGGTCAGGTGGGTCAGCAGGAAGGGACGGCCACCGGTGGCTGAGCACGACGCGGAACGCGGCGATTCCGAGGAGAAGGGCGTGCCCCTCGACGGGCCTCTCGGTGAGCCCCTCGGCGAGGAGCAGAGCGTGCCCTTCGACGAGGACGCCGCGTGGCAGGCGATCGTCGCCGGGTACGGCGAGGAGCCGCCGGACCCGCCCGGCGCGAAACCGTTCAAGTCGATCGAGGACCTGGCGCTCCTGGACCCGGAGACGAACGACGGCGACACGAGCGACACAGAGTCCGAAACCGGGTCCGGGTCCGGGGACAAGCCCTCCGCGGCCCAGCCCCTCGGCAGCTCGGTCGCCTTCGCACCCGGTGTCGGCGGCCCGCGCGACTACAAGGCGCCCGAGCCCGCAGACGACGACTTCGACGAGGACGACGAGGGCCACTTCGTACCGCCCGAGCCACCCCCGCTGCCCACCGCCGACACCACCGCCAAGTTCGCCTGGCTCGGGGTCATCGGCGGCCCCGTCCTGCTCCTGCTGGCCGTACTCCTCGGCTGGGACATGACCTGGTGGCTCACCACCCTCGGCATCGGCGGCTTCCTCGGCGGCTTCGCCACCCTGGTGATGCGCATGAAGACCGACGACGAGGAGGACGACGATCCCGGACGGGGTGCGGTGGTCTGATCCCGCCTCAGGACGCGGGCACTCTGAGGGCGGCCAGTACGGGCAAGTGGTCCGTGGCCGCCCTCAGGTCTGCCTCCGTCACACCGGGGAGACCCAGCGGTACCCCGCAGCCCAGGACCTCCACGCCCTCCGTGGCGAAGATCGCGTCGATGCGCTGGTGAGGGTCGGTGGAGGTGGAAGTCTGCTCGCCATCCCAGGGGCGGGCCGCCCAGGCGTCCTGAAGGGCGCCGGCCAGGCGTTTGAAGGTGGGACCGTCCGGGCGTTCGTTGAGGTCACCGCCCGCGACGGCGTGTGGGGTGTCGAGGCCTGCGAGGCGGTCGAGGAGCATGCCGCCCTGCTCGTACCGCTCGTCCTTCTGGAGCGAGAGATGGCAGCTCAGGACGCCGAGCCGGGCGCCGCCGAACCGTACGACGGCGGTGGCGAAGCCACGGCGGTGCAGACCGGGCGTGAGGGGGAGCAGTACATCCTCGGTGCGCTCGACGGTCGCCCGGAGGGAGCACAGGAGCGCGGGTCCGGACGCCGGGGCGCCGCCGGAGAGGATCATCTGACCGGACGCCGCCGCGAGCCGGGCCAATTTCTTGCGCCAGCGGAAGAAACGCGGGGCTTCCTGGATGAGGACCAGGTCGGGTGCGCAGGCACTGATCACCCGCGCGAGCGCGGCGGTGTCATCGCGCATCGACCGAATGTTGTAACTGAGCACGCGAATGACGGCCGAACCGTCGGCTTCGGTACGGGAGTTGGGCAGCGGACTGGCTGAGGGGCTCGTCGGCATGGCGATCAAGATACGACAGCCGGAAGGACCGCACACGGGGCGACCCGCAGCCGCCCCGGCACGGAAGGGGCCGTGCCGGTACATCGATGCCCGTATCCGGACGGATTCCCGGCAGACGGCTCCCTGAGAAGCCTCGGCCGATCCGGTCGGATACGGGCGGATGTACCGGCACGGCCCCGACCACGACGAACGGCAGGCGCCGCTCACCGGCGGAAACCCGCCCGGCAAGACACGGCACCCGGCACGGCGGACGCCGCCGTGCCGGGTGCCGTACCGCCTACCGGCAGGTCACATGATCGGGTCGGGCTCCCGGGCCAGGTCGGCGGCGCCGACCAGGCCTGCCTTGTTGCCCAGCTGGGCCGCGATGACGTCCGCCACCGGGCGCCAGTTGCCGCCCACCAGCCAGCGCTTGTACGACTTACGGATCGGATCGAGGACCAGCTCGCCCTCGTCGGAGAGGCCGCCGCCGACGATGAAGGCGGACGGGTCGAAGAGCGAGGCCAGGTCGGCGAGGCCGGCGCCGGCCCAGCGGGCCAGCTCGCGGTAGGAGTCCACCGCCACCGGGTCGCCCTGGCGGGCGGCGACCGAGATGTGCTTGCCCTCGATGCCGTCGGGGGTGCCGTTGCCCAGCGCGAGCAGGATCTCCGCGCTCTCCGGGGTCGCGTTGGCGCGCTGCTTGGCGTAGCGGACGAGGGCGCGCCCGGAGGCGTACTGCTCCCAGCAGCCCTGCGAGCCGCAGCCGCACAGCAGCCCGTCCGGCACCATGCGGATGTGGCCGAACTCGGCGGCCACGCCGAAGTGCCCGCGGCGCAGCTTGTTGCCGATGATGATGCCGCCGCCGAGGCCCGTGCCCAGGGTGATGCAGATGACGTTCCGGTGGCCCTTGCCCGCGCCGAACTTGTACTCGCCCCACGCCGCCGCGTTCGCGTCGTTCTCGACGACGACCGGCAGCCCCACACGCGCCTCGACCTCGGCCTTGAGCGGCTCCTGTCGCCAGTCGATGTTCGGCGCGAAGTAGACCGTCGAGCGCTGGCGGTTCACGTATCCGGCTGCACCGATGCCCACGCCGACGATGTCGTGGCCTGCGCGCGCACCCTCGACAGCAGCGGCGATGGCGTCCACGATGGCCTGCGGCGTGGTGGGGGTCGGCACCTTGTGCGTCGAGAGGATGTTGCCTTCCTCGTCGACCACACCGGCCGCGATCTTCGTGCCGCCGATATCGACGCCGATGGTGAGTCCCATGAATCCCTCAGTTTCGGTCGAGCCCCGCTACGGCCAACCGTACCCGAGGGGCCCTCAGTCCAAGTCGATGTGTTCCCCTGGACCGGTCCCCTCGTCGCGGGGGCCGCTGTCCCGGCTCGTCCAGCGTCGCTCCTGCGCTTCGACGGCCGAGCGATAGGCGGCGAGCAGCTCGGAGCCGGCGGCCGCGAGGTGGTCGAACACATCAGGGTTGCGCTCGATCACCGGCTCCACGGCGGCCTTGGCCTGCTGCACGACCTGGTTGACCATTTGCTGGGCCGTGCCGGAGGCGACCGCGCCGAAGAGCGGCGAGTTCAGCCCGGACAGCTTGTCGGCGACGGCGTCGACGAGCTTGCGCAGTTCCTCGGCGGCCGAGCCCGGCGGTGTGCCGTGCTCGGCGCGGCGGCGGGCCTTCTCCGCCGCGAGGTCCTCGGCACAGGCCTTCGCCCAGGCGTCGGCGTCGGTCGCACGCGCCTCTTCGGCACGCACCTCGTCGCCCGCTTCCTCCTGAGCGGCGTCGGATGTGGGGCGCTCTTCGCTCATGGCGGACTCCTGCCTACGGTTCGTGCCTTCGACGTTACCCGAACGGGGGTACACCGTTCACCGTGTCCGCCCCTGTGGAGGGGGCGGCCCGGTCATCTTGTACGCGGCCACAGATCCGGATCCGGCGCGAAGCGGACCCGGAGCTCGCCCTCGCGCAGCGCGGCGCCGGCCACGGTGCAGCGGCGCAGGGCCGAGGGGAGCGGAACGATGCGGCGGAACTGCCCCGCCGTGACCACGAGTTCGTCGCCGCGCCGGATGAGGTCCAGTTCCTCGCGTATCGCGCCGGGCAGCGGGATGTGCCACACGAGTACGCCGTCGTCGGCCAGCTGGTCGACGACGGGCCACTCGACCGGGGGCGGCGCCTGGTTGACCCCGGGCACGGGAAGCGCGGCGAGATCGTGGACACCCCGCGGGTCGTGGCCGAGGTGCGGGACCTCGTGGAGTGCGTACGTCTCCTGCCACTCGTCCAGTGCCTTGCGCTGCTGGGCGGCGAGGGCCGCCAGCCAGGTGTCGTTCGTGGCGCCCGGCAGGACACGGCTCGCGACCAGTGCGTCGACGGACAGGCCGCGCAGGGCGAGGCCGGTGGTGGCGGTGCGTACCGCGTCGGTGCCGGCCGGGCCCGGCTCGGCGACCAGTCGTACGGTCGTGGCGCGGTCCTCGACCACCGCCTCCACCGCGGCCAACTCGATGTCCCAGCGGGCCGCCGTCTCGTACAGCCACTCCGCGGGCATCGGGACGCCCGCGAGCCGGCCGAGCACGGGGCGCAGGGCGCGGGCAGCCTGGCGCTCCGGCGGAAGCAGGCGGCGAAGGTAGCGGCGGAGTTCCTCGGGGAGGGCGAGGAGGGCGAGGGCCTGGGGCGCCGGGGGGAGATCCACGATCAGGAGGTCGTACCGCTCCGACATGGCCGCGTCGCGCAGGGCGCGGAGCAGAGCGAGTTCCTCGGCGCCGGGCAGGGGGGTGACCTCCTCGGCGTCCAGGCGGGAGGCGCCGAGCAGGTCCAGGGCGGTCTGCGCGCGCTGTTGGAAGGCGGTGAGGTCCTCACGGAAGCGGGCCGCCGCGTCGGGGCGCCAGGCGGTGAGGCCCGGCGCCGCCTCCACGGGGGTCGCGCCCGTGGGCACGCCGAGGGCGGCACCGAGGGTGTCCGTGCGGTCGGCGCCGAGCACCAGGGTTCGGGTGCCCTCGCGGGCTGCCTTCAGCGCGGTGGCCGCGGCGACCGTCGTACGGCCGGTGCCGCCTTGGCCTGTGATCAGGATGGTGCGCATGGGGGTGAACGGTACCTGTGCGGGCGAGGCGCCTTGGCGGGGCCGGGGTGCACTGCCACTGACAGGCGTGTTTCGCCCCGCCTGCCCCTGCCCTCCGCCAAGCTCTCGGCCTCGCTCGAGCAGGGGGACCCCCGTCGTCCCCGGGGGTTCCGCCACCAGCCCCCTATCGGCCCAACGGCCTCGTCCTTCAACGCCGGACGGGCCAAGAGCCTGTGTCACATCCCCGGCCGGATCAGCGCATGTCGTCCGGTGCGTGCGAGCACGCAAGGCGCCGGAGCGTCCTCGATGGGGGTCCCCCGCGCGAGCGCAGGCGAGCGTGGGGGAGGAGCTACGGCGTTTCGGCAGCCCCGGCGAGCGTGCGTGCCGGACGGCGGGCGCCCCTCCGGGGATGTGACACAGGCTCTAAGAAGCCTCTCCCGACTCCACGCGCTTCTTCAGGCCCGCCAGTGCCCGGTCGATGATGACCTTCTCGGCCTTGCGCTTGATCATGCCGAGCATGGGGATCTTTACGTCGACGGTCAGCTGGTAGGTGACCTCGGTGGCGCCGGCGCCCGCGGGCTTCAGGATGTACGAGCCGTCCAGGGAGCGGAGCATCTGGGACTTGACCAGGGTCCAGGAGACCTCGTGGTCGCCGGTCCAGGTGTAGCCGAGGGTCTGGTCGTCCTTGATGGCGCCGGCGTCCATGACGAGGCGCACCTGCTCGGCGCGGCCCTGCCCGTCGGTGGCGAGTACCTCCGCCTCCTTCACCTCGCCGGTCCAGTCCGGGTAGCGGGCGAAGTCCGCGATCACCGCCATGACGTCAGCCGGTGCCGCCTCGATCGTGATGCTCGAGCTGGTGTGTTCCGCCATCGCCGTGGCTCCTCCAGATGCGGTCCGGTGAGGGAGGGTGGTGCGCACGTGTGTGCAGCGTGAAGGCTACCGCGCACCGAACGGGGTGCCGTCACCGCGTCCGGACCGGGACCGACTTGGCGTCCGGCCCGAGCGCGAGCCGGGACCGACCTGGCGTCCGGCCCGGGCGCGAGCCGGGACCGTCACCACTCCAGCGCCCACGGTCTTCCCGACCCCGCGAAGTGCCCCACGTTCACACACTCCGTCGCCCCGATCCGCATCCTGTGTGCCAACGGCTGGTGGACATGGCCGAAGAGTGAGTACCGGGGGCGCGTGCGACGGATCGCGTCCAGAAGGGCGCGGGACCCGCGCTCGAAGCGGCGCGCCACGGTGTCGTACATCAGCTCCGGCACCTCCGGCGGGATGTGCGTGCACAGCACGTCGACCTCGCCGACCGCCTCGATCTTGGCCGCGTACTCCTCGTCACCGATCTCGTACGGCGTCCGCATGGGGGTCCTGAGGCCGCCGCCCACGAAGCCGAAGACCCAGCCGCCGATCTCCACGCGCTCGCCGTCGAGCACGGTCGTGCCCGGGCCGGCGTACTCGTGCCACAGGGTCGGCATGTCGACATTGCCGTAGGTCGCGTACGTCGGCGTCGGGAACGCGGCGAACATCTCGGCGTACTGCTTGCGCACCGCCTTCTCGATGGTCGCGGCCCGGTCCGTGCCGATGCCGGACCAGAGCCGGGCTCCGAACTCGCGGGCTTCCGCGAAGCGGCGGGCGGTGCGCAGCTCGACGATGCGGTCCGCGTTCTGCTCGCCGAACAGGTCCGGGAAGATGCCGCGCGAGTGGTCGGCGTAGTCGAGGAAGAGGACCAGGTCACCGAGGCAGATCAGGGCATCCGCGCCGTCGCCTGCTCTGGCCAGGTCCCGGGCGTTGCCGTGCACGTCACTGACCACATGAATGCGCGTCCTCGGGTTACCGACCGGTGTGGGTGCCATGGCGATCAAGCGTAGGCCTGTGGGGCAAACGTGAACAGAGGCGGTCGGACCTGCGGTTACTGGCCAGTCAGTAAAAGGGTGGACTACTGTGCGCGAAGGAACGCCAACCTGTGTGACGCAGGGAACATCTCGCCGGGACCCCCTATCGAAACAGCCGTACCGGTGGGTAACGTCCGGGCAGTCCAGTCGTACTCAGGATTTCAACAAGTGATCTCTTGAGTACCTGCCCGAGCCTTGGACCGCACCGTCGCATCACACAAAGTCGTGGCGCCGGCGCCCTATGAGGAGCAGCAGTCTTGCGCGAGTTCAGCCTTCCGGCTTTGTACGAGGTCCCTGCCGACGGCAATCTGACCGACATCGTCCGTAGAAACGCCGCGCAGCATCCCGACGTAGCCGTCATCGCCCGCAAGGTGGGCGGCACTTGGACGGATGTCACCGCCACCACCTTCCTCGCCGAGGTGCGAGACGCAGCCAAGGGCCTGATCGCCTCCGGCGTCCAGCCGGGCGACCGGGTGGGCCTGATGTCCCGTACCCGCTACGAGTGGACGCTGCTCGACTTCGCGATCTGGAGCGCGGGCGCGATCACCGTGCCGGTGTACGAGACCAGCTCGCCCGAGCAGGTGCAGTGGATCCTCGGCGACTCGGGCGCGACCGCCTGCATCGTCGAGCTGGACACGCACACGGCCACCGTGGAGTCGGTGCGCGACCGGCTGCCCGCCCTCAAGCACGTCTGGCAGATCGAGGCCGGCGGCCTGGAGGAGCTGGGACGCCTCGGCAAGGACGTCAGCGACGCCACCGTCGAGGAGCGCAGTTCGCTCGCAAAGGCCGACGACCCGGCGACCATCGTCTACACGAGCGGCACGACCGGCCGGCCCAAGGGCTGTGTCCTCACCCACCGCGCCTTCTTCGCGGAGTGCGGCAACATCGTGGAGCGGCTGCGCCCGCTCTTCCGCACGGGCGAGTGTTCCGTCCTGCTCTTCCTGCCGCTCGCGCACGTCTTCGGGCGCCTCGTGCAGGTCGCGCCCATGATGGCGCCGATCAAGCTGGGCTGTGTCCCGGACATCAAGAACCTCACCGACGAGCTGGCCGCGTTCCGGCCGACGCTGATCCTCGGTGTGCCGCGCGTCTTCGAGAAGGTCTACAACTCGGCGCGCGCCAAGGCGCAGGCGGACGGCAAGGGCAAGATCTTCGACAAGGCGGCGGACACGGCGATCGCGTACAGCCGCGCCCTGGACACCCCCTCCGGCCCGTCGCTCGGTCTGAAGATCAAGTACAAGACCTTCGACAAGCTCGTCTACAGCAAACTGCGCGCGGTACTGGGCGGTCGCGGCGAGTACGCGATCTCCGGCGGCGCCCCGCTCGGCGAGCGGCTCGGCCACTTCTTCCGTGGCATCGGCTTCACCGTCCTGGAGGGCTACGGCCTGACGGAGTCCTGCGCGGCCACCGCCTTCAACCCCTGGGACCGTACGAAGATCGGCACGGTCGGCCAGCCGCTGCCCGGTTCCGTGATCCGCATCGCGGACGACGGCGAGGTGCTGCTGCACGGCGAGCACCTGTTCCAGGGGTACTGGAACAACGAGGCCGCGACCGCCGAGGCCCTCGCCGACGGCTGGTTCCACACCGGTGACATCGGCACCCTCGACGAGGACGGCTACCTCCGCATCACCGGCCGCAAGAAGGAGATCATCGTCACCGCGGGCGGCAAGAACGTCGCCCCGGCCGTGATCGAGGACCGCATCCGCGCGCACGCGCTGGTCGCGGAGTGCATGGTGGTCGGCGACGGGCGCCCGTTCGTCGGCGCGCTGGTCACCGTCGACGAGGAGTTCCTGGGCCGCTGGGCCGAGGAGCACGGGAAGCCGGCCGGCTCGACCGCGGTGTCGCTGCGCGAGGACGCGGATCTGGTCGCCGCGATCCAGGACGCGATCGACGACGGCAACGCGGCGGTGTCCAAGGCGGAGTCGGTGCGCAAGTTCCGCATCCTCGCGTCCCAGTTCACCGAGGAGTCGGGGCACCTCACGCCGTCGCTGAAGCTCAAGCGCAATGTGGTGGCCAAGGACTACGCCGACGAGATCGAGGCGATTTATCGGGGCTGATGCCCCAGCGGCCGCGCTCCCGCCGTGGGGGCGCGGGTGTTCCCGCGCCCTCCCGGCCGTGCGTGGTTGCTCGCGCAGTTCCCCGCGCCCCTGAAGGGGCGCGGGGAACTGCGTTTTCAGCCGATGACAACCCGCCGGAAGCCCGGAAGCCGCACCCCACCAGGCGTTACAGCAGCTCCTTCAACCGCTCCGCCAGCAGGTCCCAGCGCCACTTCTCCTCGACCCACTCGCGCCCCCGCTCCCCCATCCGGCGACGCAACTCCGAGTCGCCGAGAAGGGTGATGATGCGCTCGGCCGACTCGTCGGGCGATCCGCCGCGTACGACCCAGCCGGTCTCACCGTCGAGGACGGCGTCCGGCGCGCCGCCCGAATCTCCGGCGACGACGGGCAGCCCGGTGGCGGACGCCTCCAGATACACGATGCCGAGCCCCTCCACGTCGAGGCCGCCCCGACGCGTCCGGCAGGGCATGGCGAAGACGTCTCCGGCGCCGTAGTGCGCGGGCAGCTCCGACCAGGGCACCGCTCCGGTGAAACGGACGGACTGGACGACCCCGGTGTCGTACGCGAGCTTGCGCAGGTCTCTCTCGTACGGGCCGCCGCCGACGATCAGCAGCACCGCGTCCGGCTCCTTGGCCAGGATGCGCGGCATGGCGAGGATCAAGGTGTCCTGGCCCTTGCGCGGGACCAGGCGGGAGACGCAGACCACCACGGGGCGGTCCGTCAGACCCAGGCGGGCGCGGATCACGTCGCCGCCGGAGCCGGGGTGGAAGGTCTGCTCGTCGACGCCGGGCGGCAGCTGGACCATGCGGGATGCGGCCTCGGAGGTCAGCGCGGAGGCGATCCGCGAGCGCGTGTACTCCCCGAGGTAGGTGATCGTGTCCGTGGACTCGCCGATGCGGCGCAACAGCCCGCGCGCGGCCGGGAGCTGCGCCCAGCCGGCCTCATGTCCGTGCGTGGTCGCCACGAGCCGCCGCGCGCCCGCCCGGCGCAGCGCGGGCGCCATCAGACCGAGCGGTGCCGCCGCTCCGAACCACACCGACGTACAGCCGTGTTCGCGGAGCAGCCTCACAGCACGCCGGGTGGCGCCCGGGGTCGGCAGCAGCATCGTCGTGCGGTCCCGTACGACGGTGAAGGGCTGCTCGGCGTCGAAGGCCGCAGTCGCCTCGGCGCCCTCACGGCCACGCTTCCACGTGGAGGCGTGGACGACGAGCTGTTCGGGGTCCAGGCGCAGCGCCATGTTGTGCAGGAACGCCTGGATGCCGCCGGGGCGGGGTGGGAAGTCGTTCGTCACGATCAGGGTCTTGTGCATCGTGTTCGACACTATCGAAACCTATACTCACAGGTCCGCACGGCCGCGCTTGATGGCTCGCACACAGGGCGGCGCGCCATCATGACTCCGCAGAAACATGGCAGCGAAGCACATGAATCCGGGACGGACAAGGGCCAGGTGGGCATGACGGGGGCAAGGGGGGCGAGGTTCCCGTTCGGGCTGCTCGCGCTCATCGGAACCTGGGGCCTGACCAGGCTGGTGCTGCTGCTCTTCGTGTACAAGGTCCACGTCTTCCCCGGCCCGGACGTCACGAGCGACGTCTCCGTGATCTACCAGGGCTGGTACGAGGTCCTGCGGCACGGCACCTTCCCGCTCGACGACGTCACCTGGCAGTATCCGCCGGCCGCCGCGCTCCCGATCCTCTCCCCCGCCCTACTGCCCTTCCTCGACTACGCGCATGCCTTCTACCTGCTGGCCTTCCTCGCCGACTTCGTGGTGTTCGGGCTGCTCCAGTACGCGGGCCTGCGCCCCGGAAAGACGCTGCGCGGCGCCTGGGTGTGGGTGATCGGCGTACCGCTGCTCGGGCCGACCGCGTACGCCCGCTACGACGTGATGGTGACGGCCGTAGCGGTCGCGGCGCTGCTCGCGGGGGCCCGCCGTCCGCGGGTGATGGGTGCGCTGGTGGGCTTCGGCGCGATGCTGAAGGTGTGGCCGGTGCTGCTGCTCGTCGGGGCCGTCCGGCGCCGCGCGTGGGCCGCGGCGGCGGTGACCGCCGGAGGGATCGCGGTGCTGTTCGCCTTGGCGATGCCCGGCGCCTTCTCCTTCCTGACCTTCCAGCGCAACCGTGGCACCGAGGTGGAGTCGCTCGGCTCCCTCGTCTTCCACGTGGCCCGGCAGCACGGGTGGAACGGTCAGGTGCTGCTCAATTACGGCTCCGTGGAGTTCCTCGGGCCGTACGTCGACGTGGTGAGCACGGTGGCCCTGGTGCTCACCGCGGTCGCCCTCGGCTGGCTGATGTTGTGGCGGCTGTGCGCCAAGCGGTTCCTGTCGCACACACTCGCCGACGCCGCGTTCGTGGGCGTGCTGATGTTCACGACCACCAGCCGGGTCATCAGCCCGCAGTACATGGTCTGGCTGGTCGGGCTCGCGGCGGTCTGCCTGTGCTTCCGCGGCAGCCGGATGACCCTGCCCGTCGTTGTGGTGCTGGCCGCGTGCTTCGTGACCGTCCTGGAGTTCCCGATCTGGTTCTCGCACGTCGTCTCCAGCGACTCCCTCGGCGTCACTCTGCTCTTCGCGCGCAACGGTCTGCTGGTGATCGCCACGCTGCTCGCCGCCCTGCAGCTGTGGCGGGACACGATCTCCGAACCGGCCACGGCACTCTCTTCTCAGGCCGCGCACACGAAGGAGCGCCTGACGTCCTCGTGACGCCTGGCCCACATGAGGAGCGCGGCGCACTGCACCGTCATGGACAGCGCCAGCGCGAGGCAGATCCCGGGCAGCCCGAGCCCCGACAGGGCAAGGGCGAGCGGGAGCTGAACCGCCGTACCGACCACGGTCACCCGGAGCAGCAGCGACGCTCCCCCGCTCCCCTCGAAGACGCCGCCGAGCGCGATGAAGCAGGCCATCAGCAGCAGGTAGGGCCCGACGCAGCGCAGGAACAGCACGCCCTCGTGCGCGACCCCTGGTCCGGCGCCGAAGGCGCGCATGATCCAGTGGGCGAGGAGAGCGAGCACTGAGGCGGCCAGCACGCCGACCGTCCCGGAGACGAGCACGGCCTGCCGCCCGATGGCGCCCCGTTCGTCCCCGCCGGCGCCCCGCGTGTGCGCGGTGTGGATCGAGGCGGCCTGCCGCACCGAGTAGAACGCCATGGTCGCGACGTACATGACCTTGTACGCGATGGAGTACGCGGCCACGGCCGTCACCCCGAGCCGGGCCACGATCGCGACCAGGACCAGCGCCCCGCCCTGCCGCACGGTGAAGTCCGCGGACATCGGCAGCCCGGTCCTGAGGGTCCGGCGCAGCGCCGCTCGGATGGCCTCCGAGGGCGGGACGGCCGCCGCCTGTCGCAGCAGCGCGTTCCTGCGCAGCGCGCGCAGACCCATGGCGAGAGCCACACAGCGGCACAGCACCGTGGAGGCCGCGGCGCCCTCGACGCCGTACGCGTGGATGAGCAGCGGGTCGAGCCCGAGGATCAGGCCGTTGGCCAGCAGGGCGAGGCGCATCGGCGTGCGGGTGTCGCCGGTGCCCTTCAGGATCCCGTCGACGAGGTTTTGCGCGAAGAAGACGGCGATGCCCGGCAGGGAGATCGCGAAGTAGGCGACGGCGAGCGACAGCGCGCGCCCCTCGCCGCCCAGCACGAGCCGGGCCAGCGGCTCCCGCAACAGATACCCGCCCACCGCGACCACCGGCGTGACCGCGGCGCACAGCGCCCATCCTCCGCGTACGGCCGCCCGGACCGCCCCGGGATCCCGTGCGCCCCTGGCGTGCGAGATCAGGACGGTTGCCCCGGAGGCGAAGACCAGGGCGACGCCGAGGAGCACGTTCTCGGTGTTGGTCGCGACGGCGACGGCTGCCACGGCGGCTCCGCCGAGCCGGGAGACCCAGACGGTGTTGATGATCCCGGCGGCGACGGAGGCGAGCAGGGAGAAGTAGACGGGGTGGGCGAGAGATATGAGCTGCTTTCGGTGGGCGTTCACGCATGACTCCCTCGGCACATGTTCACGACTGCCTCGATGCAGGCTGCCTCGATACGGATTACCTCGATGCGAGCTATCTCGATTCGAGGTAGCTCGATAAGAGGTACCATACGAGCAAGAGACCCGCAACCACCACGGAGCCGCCGCATGCTGGAGCTGTCGATCCTCGGCTTCCTCTTCGAAGAGCCCCTGCACGGCTACGAGTTGAAGGAACGCATCAAGGCCCTCAGCGGCCATGTCCGGCCGGTCAGCGACGGCGCCCTCTACCCCGCGATCACGCGCCTGGTCGCCGCGGGCAAGCTGGACCAGCACACCGAGCCGGGCAGCAGCGCGGCCCCGCGCCGCATCCTGTCGCTCACCGACAAGGGCCGCGAGGAGCTCCTGGAGCGACTGCGCCACCCCAAGCAGGCCGAGATCACCGACCATGTGCGCTTCAACACGCTGCTGGCGTTCCTGCGCCATCTCCCCGACCCCCGGGAGCAGGCCGCGGTGCTGCGCCGTCGCCAGGAGTTCCTGGAGACGCCCGCGAGCTTCTTCTACCGGGACGGCAAGCCCGTACGGGCGGAGGAGACGGACGACCTCTTCCGGCAGGGCATGCTGCGGGTCGCGCGGGCGACGGGCGAGGCGGAGCGGAAGTGGCTCGCGGAAGCGATCAGCCGGCTCGATCAGCGCAGTTGACCACGGGACCGAGGGATCAGCAGAGTTGGGCTCTGCAACACAGCATCATCCGAATTGCCCCTCAGGCCAAAGAATCATTCGGATTGAGCCCTGCACCGCAGATTCAGCCGAGTTGAGCCCTGAGATACTCCCGCCACTGCGCGGTGAACTTCTCCGGCGTCGTGTGCAGCACGTCCCGCAGCGCACCCTCGACCGCCCCGGCCCGCTTCTGATGGTCGCCCACCGCCCGGTAGAAGTCGTTCAGCCGGACCTCGCCCCAGCGGTCGGCGATCAGCCGGCACGCCATCCAGCCGCCCTCGTACGCCTGCGCCAGCCGCGCCGCGTCCCCGGTGAAGCCGAAGTCCTTGTCGTCCGGCAGCGCGGCCGGGACATGGCCCTCCATGACGGCTCGCTCCAGCTCCGGCGCGACCTGCGCGGCCGTCCGCCCGCTGCCGCGGTAGCCGACCCAGTCCGCATAGCCCTCGGAGAGCCACAGGGGCGTGGCGGCCGTGGTGTGGGCGCGGGTGGCGACATGCGTCGTCTCATGGGTGAGCACGACCTGCTTGCCGAAGTCGCCGAGGACGCCGTACGCGTCCGGGTTGACGATGATCCGGTCGGCGGGCGCCCGCGACGAGCCGCCCGCCTCGCCGGTGGTGACCGCCGCGATCCCCCGGTAGCCGGACGCCGGAGCCCCGAGCAACCCCGCCATCCCGTCCAGCGACTTCGGTACGACCACGACGACATGCCCCGACCAGTCCGTGCCCCACGCCTCCGACGCGGCGGGCACGGCGCGGTCCGCGAGATCCGCGTACGTGCGCAGGCGCTCGCCGGTCTGCCCGACCCCGAGGACCAGGCTGTGCTCACCCCGTACGACCTTGACGGCCCCCTGCTCCCACAGCTGCTGGCTGGCCTTCTCGGCGGGCTCGTCGGAGGCGACGTGCCAGGTTCCGGCGCTGCGGGTCAGGCGAAGGGCGCGGGCCGCGGTGACGGGCGCGGTGTCGTAGCCCTTGACGCGGTAGTGCAGCTCCGCGTCCGCCGTGGCCCGGTCGCCCGAGCGGTGCAGGGAGGTGAGGTGGTACGACCAGGAGGCCAGCGGGAGATCGCGCAGATTCCCGAACTCGGCGTCGGTGGTGGCCGGTTGCCCGGTGGCCCGGTACGCCGACTCGTCCCGGTCGAGGACCGCCGCCGCCCGCTTGTCGAGCACCCGCTGCACCTCGGCCGTCACGGTGTCCGACGGCGCCCGGCCACCGCAGCCCACGAGCACGGCGAGCAGCAGCACCAGGGAGAGTCCCGCTCGCGACGCACGCCTTCGACCAGCCACGTTCCCGATCGTACGGCCGCTTCGCCCAGGGGTCAGACCCGCGTCACGGACGAGATCGGCATCATCCCCACCGGGTCGTAGCGCACCGGGGCGCCCGGATAGGGCGCGTGGATCACCTGACCGTTGCCCATGTACATCGCGATGTGGCTCGCGTCCGAGCGGTAGATGACCAGGTCGCCGGGCTGCGCCTGGGAGAGCGGTACCTGGTGTCCGGCGTACCGCTGGGCCTGCGAGGTGCGCGGCAGACCGATTCCGGCCTGCGCGTACGACCACTGCATGAGGCCCGAACAGTCGAAGCCGCCCGGCCCGTTGGCACCCCACACGTACGGCCGGCCGAGCGCCGAGCGGGCCGCGGCGACGGCGGCGGCCGCACGGCCCGAGGAGGGGACGGTGCCTCCGAGGTCGGGCATGTCGGCGCGCGTGGAACGCGACGTCCGGTCATAGGCGGCGCGCACGGCGTCCGGCAGCGAGTTGAGCAGCTGCCGGGCCTTGGCCAGTTTCCGCTCGACGGTCCGTTTGTTCTGGGCGACGGCCTTGCGGCTGCGCTCCAGCTCGGCGAGTTTGCCGGTGGCCTCCTCGCGCTTTTGGGCGAGGTCGCGCATGGCGAGCTGGAGGTCCGTGAGTTCACCGGCCTGGTGCGCGGTGATCCGGTCCAGGGCGGCGGCCCTGTCGAGATAGTCGCCCGGGTCGTCGGCGAACAGCAGCGCGAGGGAGGGGTCGATGCCGCCGGAGCGGTACTGGGCCACGGCGAGCGAGCCGAGCGCGTCCCGCATGGTGTTGATGCGTTCCTGTTGCCGGGCGATCTCGTCCTGCGCCGTGCCGATTTCCTTGTGCAGCGAGTCGGCGCGCTCGTCGGCCTTGTTGTACGCCTCGGTGGCCTTCTCCGCCTGTGCGTACAGGCGGTCCACCTCGGCCCGGGTGTCGTCCTGCGGTGCTGCGGCGGCCGGTGGGGCGCCGAGTGCCGCTGCCGCGGCGGACATCACGCAGACGGCGAAACCGGTGGCGCCGAAGCCCCGGTCGAAACCGGATGGTGCAAGGCGGCGATGGGACCCCACGGGTAGCCGCTCTCCCTTCCGCTGACGGTCCCCCGGAATTGGGGGAAACGCGCCAGACAGTAGCCGTGCGACTACACACCGGCCAAAGCCGCCTGAGGGCGCACAACGTGACGCCCCGCCGGAGACGCAGGTCACCGACGGGGCGTGGGGTCAGGGGGAGCTGCCGCAATTCGCCCGTTTGGGCGGTGCGGTGAGGGTCCGCTCAGCGGGCGTGCGTCAGATCCGGACGCCGAACTGGAAGGGCATGTTGCCGATGGACTCGTAGCGGACGACCGCGCCGGTGTGCGGGGCGTGCAGCACCTGGCCGTTGCCCGCGTAGAGGCCGACGTGGTGCATGTCGCCGTAGAAGATGACCAGGTCGCCGACCTGCAGATCGCTCTGCGAGTAGATGCGCGTACCGGCGTTGGCCTGCGCCTCGGACGTACGCGGTATGGAGACGCCGGCCTGGGCGTACGCCCACGAGGTGAGCCCCGAGCAGTCGAAGGAGCTGGGGCCGGAGGCGCCGTACACGTACGGCGAGCCGATCTTGCTCTGCGCGGCGGAGAACGCGGCCCCGGCGCGCCCGGAGCCCTTGCTGTTGCCGAGGTCGACGCGCTCGCTGGCCCGGGTGGCGCGGTCCTGCTCGGCGGCCGCGAGAGCCGCCTTCTCCTTGGCCGTCAGAGTGTTGAGGAGCTTCTGCGCCGCGCCCAGCTTGGTCTGGACTTCCTTCTTCTTCTTGGCCAGCTCCGCCCGGGTGTCGGCGAGGTCCTTGAGCTTGTCGGAGGCTTCCTTGCGCTGCTGGGCGAGCGAACGCTGCTTCTCCTGGACCTTCTTGAGCGACTCGACCTGCTGAGCGCTCAGCTGGTCCATCGTGGACGCCTTGTCGAGATAGCTGTCCGGGTCGGAGGAGAGGAAGAGGGCCACCGAGGGGTCGATGCCTCCGGTGCGGTACTGGGCGCTGGCCATCGAACCGAGGCCGTCGCGCAGCTCGTTGAGCTCTTCCTGGCCGCGGGCGACGTTGTCCTGCAGGGCGCTGATCTGCTTCTGCAGCTTCTCCTGCTTCTCCTTGGCCCCGTCGAGCTTCTCGGTGGCCTTCTCGGCCTCCTCGTAGAGCTTGTCGACCTTGGCCTTGACCTCGTCCTTGCTCGGCTTCTCGCTCGGCGCGGCGTTGGCGGCGTTCGCGCTGAGGGCCACGGCAGCGGCGGCGGCGGTGGTGAGCACGGTCACACGGGTGCGGCTCGGCTGCTTGGGTCGACGGTGGGACGCCACGAAGGCGAGCTCCTTCTTCCTCCAGCCGCCTGCCGAATGCGCCGACGGGCGGTGCCCCTCCGCCGTCACTCCCAATGAGCGATCACCCGAGCGGAGGTTCGAGGCCTGACCCTAGTGACCTTCCTGTGATCAGTTCAAATCCTCATCGGAAAAATCTCGGTCACCGAGCGCATTCTTTGCCGACAACTCACATGCAGTAATGCGCGTCTGACACTACGTTGCGTGAAGGTTTCGCCAATTCGGGCATCTCACCCGGAGGTTACGCATGGGACTTACGTTGCCTATGAGGCGTACGCCCCAGATCGTCAACCGCGCGAAAAGCGCTTGAGGAGCACCGCCGAGGCGACCGGCCGCGCACCCGCCTTGGCGATCCCGTCGGCCACCTCACGGTCGGTGGAGACCACGATGACCGGCCGCCCCGGCGGCTCGGCCCGGACCAGCTGACGGATCAACTCGTCGGCGGTGACGCCGGGCTTGGAGAACAGCACCCGCACCCCGCGCGGCGGCGCGAGGAGCACGGGAGCGGCCAGCTCGGCCCCGTCGAAGACACACGTCACCTCGGCACCCGTCTGCGCGGCAAGCTGCGAGAGCTGCCCGAGCAGCCTCAGGCGCTGCTTCTCCAGCGGCATCTGCGGATAGCCGGTCTTGGTGACGTTGTAGCCGTCGACCACCAGATGCGCCTGCGGCAGCGCGAGCAGTTGGTCGAGGATCGCCGGATCATTTTCGGACAGGGCGCGGGCGGCGATGTCTTTTGGTGTCATCCGTCCCGGTTCGACCGCATCGACCGTCTCCGCGGGCCGCACCGACACGGGCGGCAGGGCGAGTTCACGCCGCAGCCCCTGAGTGGCCTCCAGCACGGTGTCGAGCAGCAGCCGCACCCGCATGTCCTCGACGCTGCGCCCCTCGCGCGCCGCCCGCCGGGTCGCCTCCAGGGCGGCCTCGGCCTCGCCCAGCCGCGCCTTGAGCCGCCGGGACTCGCTCTCGGCGGCGGACACCTGGATCTGCCCCTCCGCCCGTACGGCGTCCATCTCGGCCTGCAGCTTGCGCAGCGCCGCCTCGCCGCGCTTGACGTCACTGAGGGCGCCGCGCAGTTTGCGGTGCAGCGATTCCGCTTCCCTCTTCGCCGATTCCAGCTCCGTGCGCAGCCGTTCGGTCTCGGCCTTCGTCTGGCCGCGGGCCTCCGCGAGCTCCTCGCGCAGCCGCTCCAGCTCGGCCCGGCTCTCCTCACCGGCCCGCTCGGCGTCCGCCCGCAGGGCCTCCTCGCCCGCGGCGGTCACCAGCTTCACCCAGCCCGCGGGGCGCAGCACATAGGCCGCGGCGGCCACGTCCAGCGGATCCGCGGCCGGGGGCGGCGCGCCCGAGTCGAGGGCGCCGGCGAGCTCCGGCTGAGCCTCTCTCAGCTTCTCGGCGATGCGCTGTCTGAACAGCGGGTCGGTCTCCAGGGCGGCGGCCATGGCGTTACCGGCGAACTTGGCCCGGCGATTGGGGGCGAACCGGGCGTACTGCCGCAATTGGGCAGGAAGTTCGGCAACGGTCAACCCGCCGAACCCGTCGGCAACAATGTGTACGACTCTTCTGCGCACACCATCGGGCAGCGGACGATCGAGCACCTCAGCGGTGCCGTCGTCCGGCTCCCCGCCTGTGGTCTCCACCATCCGTCACCCCAATACCTGTGCGGGGCCCGCTCCCTCAGGAGCCGGCGCCCGGCCTGTCCACGAGTTCCACCTGATCCACCGCATTGCACCAGCGGCAGCGGACCGACTCGATGGTCTCACTGACCACCTCGCGCTCCTCGACCTTCGGCTCACCGGCCAGGTCGAGGTGCACATACTCGACGACCTTCGACGAGCGGGTCACGTCGAAACGCGTGAGGTTGCCGCAGAGCGTGCAGCGCCAGCGAGTCTTGGCGTCCGGCAGGGGAACCGTCATGTGGCAGTCGCTTTCCTTCTAGTGTCCGTCCAGCGCCAGTCTCCCTGGTGCATGTGGCTCGTAACCCTACGGCCTGGCGGGTACCCGACGCTCGGCTGTCCACGGCGGCGAGGCGCTCTGTCCGCATGGCTCCCGTTACGCCATGCTCTGCACCATGATCAGCAACTGGAGTACGACGGTCGGCAGAGCGATTCGAGGACACTCGGCGCCGGTGACCTACGGCCTGATCGCCCTGTGCTGCCTGATCTTCGTGATCGGCCCGGCGGCGGGCCTCAATCCGGCGTACGGAACCGGGGACGAACTGCTGGTCGCCCAGCGGGCCTACTTCCGACGCTGGGGCGTGCTGCCCACCGAACTCTTCGACGGCGCGCCCCGCGAGGCGCTCACCCCGGCCACCGCCCTGTTCATCCACGGCAGCTGGCTCCACCTCCTGGGCAACATGCTCTTCTTCTACGTCTTCGGGGCGATGGCCGAGGAACGCATGGGCCACGTGCAGTTCGCCCTCTTCTACGTGGGCTGCGGCTATCTCGCCCTGCTCGGCTACGCGGCCGCCAACGCCGAGTCGCAGCAGTCCCTGGTCGGCGCCTCCGGGGCGATCTCCGCGATCCTGGGCGCGTTCCTGTACCTGTTCCCCAAGGCCCGGGTGACCAGTCTCTTCCCGTTCCTCTTCTTCCTGCCGCTGCGCTTTCCCGCCTGGGTGGTGCTGCCGTTCTGGGTCAGCCTGCAGTGGCTCGCGGCCGACCGCGACTCATCGGGCCCCGGCGTGGCCTATCTGGCCCATCTGGTGGGCTTCTCACTGGGGTTCGTCTACGCGTGGATCCGATTCGGCCGTACGACTACCGCACCTTCCCCGGGGGCGCAGCCTCCGACAGCGGGTGCGCCTCGGGCCGGGGCCCCGGCGGAACAACCGGCCCGGCTGGACCGCGAGTAGGGTGAGAGCCTCAGCAGCGGCCCCGAGGGAGAGAACCAGCCGTGATCACCGCGATCGTCCTCATCAAGACCAGCGTGGACCGGATCCCCGAGATCGCCGAGTCGATCGCCGCGCTGGACAGTGTCAGCGAGGTCTTCTCCGTCACCGGTACGTACGACTTGATCGCCATGGTCCGGGTGAAGCAGCACGAGGACCTGGCGGACGTCATCCCCGGCCGCATCAGCAAGATCCCGGGCGTCGAGGCGACGGACACGCACGTGGCGTTCCGTACGTACTCGCAGCACGACCTGGAGGCGGCGTTCGCCATCGGCCTGGACGGCTAGTCCTTTCGCCCCCGCCGCCCCTGCCCGTCCCGTACCGGGGGGCTGCGCCCCCAGACCCCCGCTAAAAGATTGCGCAGTTCCCCGCGCCCCTTTAAAGGGGCGCGGGGAACTGCGCCAGAAGCCCTCAGACCGCCGGGACGCAGCGGCCGTCCTCCGTGCGGTACTGCCACTGCGCACCGTCCCGCACCAGTTCCTTCACGGCGCGCACGAAGCGCTCCACGTGCTCGTCGGGCGTGCCCGCCCCGAAGCTCACCCGGATGGCGTTCAAGGACTTCTCGCCGGGCGCGGCCTCGGGCGCACCGCATTCGCCCTGGGCCTGCGGATCGCTGCCGAGGAGCGTGCGCACCAGCGGGTGGGCGCAGAAGAGACCGTCGCGCACGCCGATGCCGTACTCGGCAGAGAGCGCGGCGGCGAAGTGCGAGCTGTTCCATCCCTCGACGACGAAGGAGATCACGCCGACGCGCGGGGCGTCGTCGCCGAAGAGGGAGAGGACACGCACCTCGGGCACCTCGGCGAGCCCCGCGCGGACCGTGTCGATCAGGTGCCGCTCACGGGCGACCAGCGTGTCGAACCCGGCCTCGGTCAGCGCCTTGCAGGCCGAGGCGATCGAGTAGGCGCCGATGACGTTCGGAGACCCGGCCTCGTGACGGGCGGCGCTCTCGTGCCACTCCACGTCCACTCCCCCGTCCTCGCGCCGGGTGACCTTGCGGCTGGCACCACCGCCGGCCAGGTAGGGCTCGGCCTCGCGCAGCCAGTCGGAGCGGCCGGCCAGGACGCCGGACCCGAAGGGCGCGTACAGCTTGTGACCGGAGAAGGCGACCCAGTCGACGTCCAGGTCACGGACGGACACCGGGTGATGCGGGGCCAGCTGCGCGGCGTCGAGGACGATGCGCGCGCCGTGCGCGTGGGCGGCCGCGGCCAGCTCACGCACCGGCCACAGTTCGCCGGTGACGTTGGACGCGCCCGTGACACAGACCAGCGCCGGACCGTACGGATCCCGGTCGGCGAGCGCGCGCTCCAGGGTCTCGACGGCCTCACCGGGCGTGCGCGGGGCGTTCAGGTACGTCACCCGGGCGCCCCGCCAGGGCAGCAGCGAGGCGTGGTGCTCGGTCTCGAAGACGAAGACCTGGCAGTCGGCCGGAAGAGTGGCGGCAAGCAGGTTGAGCGAGTCGGTGGTGGAGCGGGTGAAGACGACCTGGTCGCCGTCCCGGCAGTCGAGAAACTCGGCGACGGTCCTGCGGGCGTTCTCGAAGAGATCGGTGGACAGCTGCGAGAGGTAGCCGGCGCCGCGGTGGACGCTGCCGTAGTACGGGGCGTAGGCAGCGACGTCGTCCCACACCCGCTGCAGGGCCGGGGCGCTGGCGGCGTAGTCGAGGGCGGCGTAGGTGACCTCGCCACCGGTGACGAGCGGGACGGTGACATCTCGTCCCAGAACGGGCAGCGAGGCACAAACGGTCGGGTCGGCGGCAGTGGTGGGGACAGACATGGCGAGCTCCTGTGAGAGGCGCGGGGAATCACCGCGCGAGCGGGTACACGGCGGTACGGCTCAGCGCGGGAAAGGGTGAAAAAGGGGGTATGCGGAGGCGGGGCTCTACGCCCTATCGCATTCGCTTGCTCACAGAAGGCTCCCTCGAACGACCAGGACCCCTGGGCTGTATCCACTCAAAAGAGGGCGAGGGGTCCGCGCTTGCCGTAGACCTCGCTGCCTACGACCTGGTCTTCACCCGGGGCACCCCGCCACGGACGGAGGGTTGCCGGACAGTCGGCCGGGGCCTCATGACTGTCACTCATGACCTGGACAGGAACCTACGCGAGCTGATCACGGCCCCGCAACTCCTGTCCGGATGACGGGACGCGCCCTGGCGTCGGGATCAGCGCACGAAGTGATGCCGGTGCGAGCGCCGGGACCAACGCATGCCGAACAGCACCAGGTCGGCCACCAGCACCAGCGCGCCGATGATCAGGAGGTAGAACAGCCCCTCCACCGTCGCACCGATGAGCCCGAGGATGACCGCCACGAGGATCAGGAAGAGGAAGAGCGCCATGGGTGACCACATCCTCCGACGGGCCGGTCAGCCGCGCGCGAGACGGCGCCCGTGCTCGGCACCGGACTCGTAGGTCTGGTCGTAGTGTTCGAAGATCTCGTGTTCCCGCTCGACCGGCAGGATGTCGTCCATGCCGATGGACGGCGCCTTCTTCACCTGCCCTCTCGAGTGGGCGACTTTCACATAGCCGGGCCCCAGGGTCGCCTCGTCGAGGGGGACGAAGACGAGCCTGTGCCGGGTCGGCAGTCCGGTGCGGACGGAGGCCATGGCAGGTGCGTCGGTGGCGGTGTCCACGTAGACCGCTTCCAGAGCGCCGATCTTGCGACCTCCGGGATCGACTACGTCGCGGTTGCGCCACTCGCGGATATCGGCTGAGTGAATCATGCCTCGCTCCTCGCGGCCGTGCCCCCGGATGACTCCACACGGAACTGGCGTCACCGCGGGAGAGCTGCCACCTCTTCACTTTACTCCGGCCGCCACCGCGTCCGGCGGCCTGGAGCGCTCGGCCCGGGCTCCCCTGCGGGTGCTCGGAGCCGGGTCCCGTCCGGCGGATCATGCCGCGGGCGCGGGGCTCGGCAC
This sequence comes from Streptomyces sp. NPDC050564, assembly GCF_044457265.1. Lineage (NCBI taxonomy): Bacteria > Bacillati > Actinomycetota > Actinomycetes > Kitasatosporales > Streptomycetaceae > Streptomyces > Streptomyces sp. NPDC050564. The sequence continues at coordinate 144,104 of NZ_JBITGS010000006.1, forward strand.
CCCCGCCCCCACGCTCGACCGTGCTGGCGCGGGAGGGGGGCGGCAGGCCTCAGGCGTTGCTGGCGGCCACCCACCGCTCCAGCGTCCGCTTCGCCGCGCCCGAGTCGATCGACTCCGCCGCCTTGGCCATCCCGGCACGCAGCTGCTCGGCCAACGGTGTCTCCGCCGGCTCCAGGGCCACCAGGGCCGCGGCCGCATTGAGCAGTACCGCGTCCCGTACGGGCCCGGTCTCGCCGTTCAGCAGGCGACGGGCGACGTCCGCGTTGTACGACGCGTCGGCGCCGCGCAGTGCCTCCACCGGGACGAGGTCGATGCCGACGTCGCGCGGGTCGAAACGCTCCTCGGTGACCTTGCCGTCGCGGACGACCCAGACCCTGGAGGTCGATGTGGTCGTCAGCTCGTCGAGGCCGTCGTCGCCGCGGAAGACCAGCGAGGAGTTGCCTCGCTCGGCGAAGACACCCGCCACGATGGGCGCCATGCGCGGATCCGCGACACCCACCGCCTGTGCCTTCACCCGCGCGGGGTTCGTCAGCGGACCGAGCACGTTGAACGTCGTCCGGATCCCCAACTGCCCACGCGCCGCCGCCACATGACGCAGCGCCGGATGGAACTTCACCGCGAAGCAGAAGGTGATCCCGGCCTCCTCGGCCACCTCGACGACCCGCTTCAGTGGCAGCTCGAGGTTGACGCCGAGCTTCTCCAGGACGTCCGAGGAGCCGGACGCCGAGGACGCGGCCCGGTTGCCGTGCTTGACGACCTTGGCGCCGGTCCCGGCGACCACGATCGCCGACATGGTGGAGATGTTGACGGTCTTCGCGCCGTCGCCGCCCGTACCGACGATGTCGACGGTCGGCCCCGGCACCTCGATCACGTTCGCGTGCTCGTACATCGTCCGGACGAGTCCGGTGATCTCCTCGACGGTCTCGCCCTTGGCCCGCAGCGCCACCACGAAACCGGCGATCTGCGCGTCGGTCGCCTCGCCGCGCAGGATGCGGTCCATCGCCCAGGCGGTGTCGTCCGCGCTCTGGTCACGTCCGTCGAGGAGGCCGTTCAGGACCACGGGCCAGGAACGGCCCGCCGCGATGTCGCCTCCAGCGGGGTTCACAGCGCTCATAAGCCGCTCCTGGGTCCGTCCCGGAAAGGGACTCCTGTAGATGGGAACACCCTATCCAGCCCGGAGCACGGCAAAGAGCCCCCGTCCAGGCAATGGACGAGGGCTCTTCCCGTGGCGATCAATAAGGATCGGTCAGCAGATCAGTGGTGGCCGTGGCCGCTCGTGATCTCCTTGTACTCCTCGACCGTGGGCTTGGGGATCTGGTTGTCCTCCCCGTAGTAGCCCTTGCTGAGCTTGGCGCGCAGCCGCTGCGTGCCCGGCACCTTGCGCTCGACACCGTTCTCGTCGACCGTCGGGCCGATCTCGGCCGGCTTGTACTGCTCGTGCGCGGTGAGGGTGTGCAGCGCGTCCTGGCTGAGCGGCTCGTGCACCTCGATGAACTCACCGTGCGGCAGGCGCTTGATGATGCCCGACTCGCGGCCGTGCAGCACCTTGTCCCGGTCACGGCGCTGGAGACCGAGGCAGATCCGCTTGGTGGCGATGAACGTGAGCACCGGCACGACGAAGAACGCGATCCGGACGAACCAGGTGATCGAGTTGATCGCCAGGTGGAAGTGCGTGGCCCAGAGGTCGTTGCCGCCACCGACGAGCAGGACGAAGTACCAGCTGATCCAGGCGGCACCGAACGCGGTCCGGGTCGGGACGTTGCGCGGGCGGTCCAGGATGTGGTGCTCGCGCTTGTCGCCGGTGACCCAGGACTCGATGAACGGGTAGACCGCGATCGCGACCAGGACCAGCGGGAAGATCACCAGCGGGATGAACACGCCCAGGACGAGCGTGTGACCCCAGAGGTTGATCTCCCAGCCCGGCATGACACGGATCAGGCCCTCGGAGAAGCCCATGTACCAGTCCGGCTGGGCGCCCGTGGAGACCTGGTCCGGACGGTAGGGGCCCAGGGACCAGATCGGGTTGATCGAGGCGATCGCCGCGATGGCCGCGATGACACCGAAGACCAGGAAGAAGAAGCCTCCGGCCTTGGCCATGTAGACCGGCAGCAGCGGCATGCCGACGACGTTGTTGTTCGTCTTTCCCGGGCCCGCGAACTGCGTGTGCTTGTGGTAGAAGACCAGGATCAGGTGTCCGACCACCAGGCCGAGCATGATGCCCGGCAGCAGCAGCACATGCACCGAGTAGAAGCGGGCCACGAAGTCGCCGCCCGGGAACTGGCCGCCGAAGAGGAAGAACGACAGGTACGTGCCCACGATCGGCACGGACAGGACCGCGCCCTCCATGAAGCGGACACCGGTGCCGGAGAGCAGGTCGTCCGGGAGCGAGTAACCGGTGAAGCCGGTGAACATGCCCAGGACGAACAGCAGGAAGCCGAACACCCAGTTGACCTCACGGGGCTTGCGGAACGCACCCGTGAAGAACACACGCATCATGTGCACGAACATGCCGGCGAGGAAGATCAGCGCCGCCCAGTGGTGGATCTGCCGGATCAGCAGACCACCGCGCACATCGAAAGAGATGTGCATGGTCGAGTTGAACGCCTCCGACATCAGCTGTCCCTGGAGCGGGACATAGCTGCCGTTGTACGTCACCTCGTTCATCGACGGGTGGAAGAACAGCGTCAGGTACACACCCGTGAGGATGATGATGATGAAGCTGTAGAGGCAGACCTCACCCAACATGAACGACCAGTGGTCGGGGAAGATCTTGCGCATGTTGGACTTGGCCAGGGAGTAGATCCCGAGGCGGCCGTCGGCCCAGTCGGCTACCCGCTCACCGGCGGGTGCCTTCTCGCGCGAGCGCGAGTCGGAGGTGGTCGCAGTGCTCATCCGCGCTCCCAGAATGCAGGACCGACGGGCTCATCGAAGTCGCCGAGCGCCTCGAGGTAGCCCTCGTCGTTCACACCGATGCGCAGCTGCGGCAGGGCGTGACCGGCCGGGCCGAAGATGACTCGGGCACCGTCGGAGAGGTCGAAGGTGGACTGGTGGCACGGGCAGAGGACGTGGTGCGTCTGCTGCTCGTACAGGGAGATCGGGCAACCGACGTGGGTGCAGATCTTCGAGTAGGCCACGATCCCCTCGTAGGACCACTCGAGTTCCTGCTTGTCCTTGATGTTGTCCGGCTGCAGCCGGACGATCATCAGGGCCGCCTTGGCGATCTCCTGCTGGAAGTCCTCGTCGTGCTCCTCCAGGCCTTCGGGCTTGACGAAGGTGAGCGACCCGACGGCGACGTCCGAGGGACGCAGCGGCTCGTTGGTGTTCATGTTGACGAGCAGCTTGCCCTTGGACCAGAGCGTGTGCCGCAGCTTCGTGCCGGGCAGCGGACCGAGGTCGCGCAGCAGCATGACGCCGGAGAGCGGGAACAGGGCCAGCGCGCCGAACATCGTGTTGCGGATCAGCTTGCGGCGGCCGAGCGCGGACTCCTTGGCGCCCTGCTTGAAGTCGGCCAGCACCTTGGCCTTGACCTCGGGCTCCGCCTCGATCGGGTGACGCTCGTCGGCGATCTCCATGTCGGACATCAGGGTGCGGGCCCAGTGGACCGCGCCCGCGCCGATCGAGAACAGCGCCACACCGAGGGTCAGACCCAGCGCGAAGTTCAGCGCGCTGATGTGCCCGATCGGGAAGACGTAGATCGACTTGTCATTGGGGATCGCCACATACGAGGCGATGAAGGCGACGGTGGCCAGCATCGACAGCGTGAACAGCATGGCGACCATGCGCTCGGACCGCTTGGCGGCCCGCTCGTCGATGTCCTGGACACGGTGCTCGTGGGGCGGCAGTCCCGGGTCCGCGAACGGGTTCGTCTCGTCCGCGACGGCTACCGCGTGACCGTGCTCGTCGGTGGCCCGCTCAGCGGGCACGTTCTCTTCTGGAATCTCTTGGCTACTCATGACTTCTTGGCCTTTGCGGTCCGAGCGGCGACCCAGACGGCGACGGCGACCAGGGTGCCGAGACCGAAGATCCAGCCGAACAGGCCTTCACTGACCGGCCCGAGGCCGCCCAGTTCGAGGCCGCCGGGGCTCTCGGTGTCGTCACCGTTGACCGCGTCGAGGTACGCGATGATGTCCTGCTTGTTCTTCGACGACAGCGTGGTGTCGGGGAAGGACGGCATGTTCTGCGGGCCGGTCTGCATGGCCTCGTAGATGTGCTTCGGGTCGACACCCTCCAGGCTCGGCGCGAACTTGCCGTGCGTCAACGCACCGCCCTTGCCGGTGAAGTTGTGGCACTGCGCGCAGTTGGTGCGGAAGAGTTCGCCACCCTTGGCGATGTCCGCGCCCTCGGGGCTGACCTGGCTCTTCGTCGGGATCGTGGGACCGGCGCCGAGCGAGGCGATGTACGCCGCGAGCTGGTCGATCTCGGCCTGCGAGTAGATGACCTTCTTCTTCGGGATCTGCACGCCCGGCTGCTGAGCCGGCATTCGGCCGGTGCCGACCTGGAAGTCGACCGCGGCGGCGCCGACGCCCACGAGGCTCGGACCGTCAGTGGTGCCCTGACCGCCGGTGCCGTGGCAGCTGGCGCAGCCGACGGCGTAGAGCTTCTGGCCCTCGTCGATGGCGAGGGACTGGGCGGTTTCGTCGGCCTGCGCCTTGCTCGCGGGTGCGAACGCGGCGTACAGCCCCCCGGTGGCCGCCAGCGCGAGGAGTAGGACGACGACCGCCGCCAGCGGATGGCGTCGTCGTGCGGAGAGCTTTTTCACGGATTACCCCGGTGTCAGGATCTTCTGCGTCGGTGCTTCTGGATGTTTCGGGCGGTGCGCCCGATTACTTGATCAGGTAGATCGTGGCGAAGAGGCCGATCCAGACCACATCGACGAAGTGCCAGTAGTAGGACACGACGATGGCGGCGGTCGCCTGCTCATGGGTGAACCTCCGGGCCGCGTAGGTGCGGCCGAGGACGAACAGGAAGGCGATGAGGCCGCCCGTCACATGCAGTCCGTGGAAGCCGGTGGTCAGGTAGAACACCGAGCCGTACGGGTCGGAGGAGAGCGAGAGCCCGTCCTTCTTGACCAGTTCGGTGTACTCGAAGACCTGACCGCCGATGAAGATCGCACCCATGATGAAGGTGACGATGAACCACATCCGGAGCTTCTTCACATCCCCGCGCTCGGCAGCGAAGACGCCGAGCTGGCAGGTCAGGGAGGAGAGCACCAGGATCGTGGTGTTCGTCGCCGAGAACGGGAGGTTCAGGCTGGACGCCATTTCCTTCCAGTGATCCGGCCCGGTCACCGATCGCAGGGTGAAGTACATCGCGAAGAGGGCCGCGAAGAACATCAGCTCGGAACTCAACCAGATGATGGTTCCGACGCTGGTGAGGTTCGGCCGATTGACCGACGGGTGCGCGTGCCCGGTTTCTACTGTCGTTGCTGTCGCCACGACCGACATTATGTCGGTCGCTTATCCCGCCCTCACCCCGGGGGGTGCCGTTCGGAGTGTTGACGGGGTGTGTCCAGCCCGTATGGCCCATCGAAGGCCTGTCCGAACCGGTGTTGACGAGGTGTTCAAGGGAGTAGCATCCGCGCCATCGGTACCAGTGGTTCCCGACCAAAGACGCGGAGGAACAATGCAGCCGACCGCCACGGTGCTCGTCTACAGCGACGACTCCAACACCCGCGAACAGGTGCGGCTGGCGACCGGGCGCAGGCCCGCTCCGGACGTTCCCTCCGTCGAGTTCATCGAGTGCGCGACTCCCGGCGCCGTCATCAAGGAGCTGGACAAGGGCGGGATCGACGTCTGTGTGCTGGACGGCGAGGCAGTGCCCATGGGCGGCATGGGGGTGTGCCGGCAGATCAAGGACGAGATCTTCAACTGCCCGCCCGTGCTGGTGCTCATCGGTCGGCCCCAGGACGCCTGGCTGGCCACGTGGAGCCGTGCGGATGCGGCGGTGACGCTTCCGGTGGACCCTGTCGAGTTCGCCGCCGCTCTGGCCTCTCTGCTGCGGCGCAAGGCTCTTCTCGGCGCCTGAGAGCTCGGATGGTCGGGTGCTCGGGCGACTGCCGGCCGTCGGTGGCTTGTCGCGCAGCGCACCGCGCCCCTGACGGGGCGCGGTGGCGCGTGCCTGCCTCACACTGACTCGGGACGCAGTCTGGCCCTGTCCTGCGGGGCCGGGCCGTCGGGAGTCCCGCCCACCAGGGCGCTGCCCTGGCGCCAGGTCTTCCAGTTGAGGTTCCAGTCGCCGAAACCGTTGTCGAACGGGGCCATCGTGGCGCCGTTGGAGTTCTGGACCTTCACGATGTCGCCCTGGCGCACGTTGTTGAAGAACCACTCGGCGTTGCCGGTGCTCATCCCGGTGCAGCCGTGGCTGACGTTGGCATACCCCTGTTCGCCCACGGACCAGGGCGCCGCGTGCACGTACTCGCCGCTCCAGGTGACACGGGTCGCGTAGTACACGGGCAGGTCGTAGGAGTCGGCGCTGCCCTCGGCGATGCCGACGGTGGTCCCGCGCATCCGTACGAAGTACTGCTTCTCCAGGATGACCTTGACGCCGTTGCGGGTCTCGAAGCCGGGCTTGCCGGTGGTGACGGGGATCGTCTTGATCGCCTGGCCGTTGCGGTAGACCGTCATGGAGTGCGCGGAGGCATCCGTGACGGCGATGAGGCGATCGCCCGTGGTGAGCTGCAGTGACTTGGCGTTGCCGCCCCAGAGGTGGTCGGCGATCCTGATGCCCGCGAGGTTGCTGTGTGCCTGGATGGTGGCGTTCGTGGGCCAGTAGTCCTTGGGGCGGTAGTGCAGCGTCTTGTCGTCCACCCAGTGCCAGGCGCCCTCCGCGGCGGGCACCGAGTCGACCCTGAGGGCGCGTTCGACGATCGTGCGGGCGGCCTTGTCCTTCACGGGGACGCTGAGTTCGGCGGTGACGGGCTGACCGACGCCGTACTTGCCCGCCTCGGGCCCGAACTTCACGTCCAACTGCTTCTTCGTCTTGGGTGTGGTGGTCTCGAAGTCGAGGACCTTGCGGCCGGGGGCGCCACTTCCGTCCTCGGTGCTCACGCGCACCGTGTAGTGGGCCCCTGCGGCCAGCGGAGAGGTGCTGTGCCAGCGGCTCCCGTCGGCGGCGAGTTCGCCCACCACATAGCGGCCCGAGGCGTCCGTGACCGTGACGTCGGTGATACGCCCGTCTTCGGTCAGGGCGATGATTTCCAGGGGCTTGTCGGGGTCGACCTTCTTGTTGCCGCTGCTGCCGTTGAAGGAGATCTGTCCCGCCGCGTCGTACGGCTTCGCCGAGAGCGGGTGGTCGTCGGCGCTGCAGGCGATGACGCCCACGCCGAGGGCGACCACCAGCGTGGTGCAGCTGACGACCGTGCGGATGCGCGGTGAGTGGTTCATGGTCCCACGCTAAGAACGACCGTCAACTACAGCACGGCGAGTGACCCGTGTGGGGTACATGACGTGCGGCTAACGACGGAGCCCGGACACTCCTGGCGGAGTGTCCGGGCTCTCGGGTGGCGCGAGCTACTGCGTGCGGCTCTCACCGTGGTAGTACTCGAAGACCCAGCCCCACAGGCCGATCAGGATGATCGGGGCCGAGAAGTAGAGCAGCCACCACCCGAAGACGACGCCCAGGAAGGCGAGCGCCCCGCCGACGCCGAGCGCGAGCGGCTGCCAGCTGTGCGGGCTGAAGAAGCCCACCTCGCCGGCCTCGTCCGCGACGTCCGCGTCCTTGTTGTCCTGCGCCAGCGCGTCGACCCGCCGGGCCGTGAAGGCCAGGTAGTAGCCGATCATCATGCTCAGGCCGAAGGCCAGGAAGAGCGCCGTGGTGCCGGCCGGCTCCTTCGACCACACGCCATAGACGATCGCCATGACGAGGATGAAGACGGCCAGCCAGATGAACATCTTGCCTTGGACCTTCACTTGCCGGCCTCCTTGCCACCAGACAGAGCCGACGTGCCGTGACCGGCGTTCTCGAGCTGGTCGAGAGCGGCGATCTCCGGGTGGTGCAGGTCGAACGCCGGGGATTCACTGCGAATCCGCGGCAGGGTGAGGAAGTTGTGCCGCGGCGGCGGGCACGAGGTGGCCCACTCCAGCGAACGGCCGTAGCCCCACGGGTCGTCGACGCCGACCGGCTTGCCGTACTTGGCCGTCTTCCACACGTTGTAGAGGAACGGCAGGATCGACAGGCCGAGCAGGAACGAGCTGATCGTCGAGATCGTGTTCAGCGCGGTGAAGCCGTCGGCCGCGAGATAGTCCGCGTACCGACGCGGCATGCCCTCCGCGCCCAGCCAGTGCTGCACGAGGAACGTGCCGTGGAAGCCCACGAACAGCGTCCAGAAGGTGATCTTGCCGAGACGCTCGTCGAGCATCTTGCCCGTCATCTTCGGCCACCAGAAGTGGAAGCCGGAGAACATCGCGAACACCACGGTGCCGAAGACCACGTAGTGGAAGTGCGCCACCACGAAGTACGAGTCCGAGACGTGGAAGTCCATCGGCGGCGAGGCCAGGATGACACCGGTCAGACCACCGAACGTGAAGGTGATCAGGAAGCCGGTGGCCCAGAGCATCGGGGTCTCGAAACTCAAGGACCCCTTCCACATCGTTCCGATCCAGTTGAAGAACTTCACGCCCGTTGGCACGGCGATGAGGAACGTCATGAAGGAGAAGAACGGCAGCAACACACCACCGGTGACGTACATGTGGTGGGCCCACACGGTCACGGACAGACCGGCGATGGAGATGGTGGCGGCGATGAGGCCCATGTAGCCGAACATCGGCTTGCGTGAGAACACTGGGATCACTTCGGAAATGATTCCGAAGAATGGTAGAGCGATGATGTACACCTCTGGATGGCCGAAGAACCAGAAGAGGTGTTGCCAGAGCAAGGCTCCGCCATTTGCCGCGTCGAAGACGTGGGCACCGAACTTGCGGTCCGCCTCCAGGGCGAACAGCGCGGCCGCGAGGACCGGGAAGGCCAGCAGGACCAGCACACCGGTCAGCAGCACGTTCCACACGAAGATCGGCATGCGGAACATCGTCATGCCGGGAGCACGCATGCAGATGATCGTGGTGATGAAGTTGACCGAGCCGAGGATCGTGCCGAAGCCGGAGAAGGCCAGACCCATGATCCACATGTCGGCGCCGATGCCCGGCGAGCGGACCGCGTCCGACAGCGGGCTGTAGGCGAACCAGCCGAAGTCGGCCGCGCCCTGCGGGGTGAGGAAGCCACCGACCGCGATGAGCGAGCCGAACAGGTAGAGCCAGTAGGCGAACATGTTCAGCCGCGGGAACGCCACGTCGGGCGCGCCGATCTGCAGCGGCATGATCCAGTTCGCGAAACCGGCGAACAGCGGCGTCGCGAACATCAGCAGCATGATCGTGCCGTGCATCGTGAACGCCTGGTTGAACTGCTCGTTCGACATGATCTGCAGACCAGGCCGGGCGAGCTCGGCGCGCATGAGCAGCGCCATGACGCCGCCGATGCAGAAGAACGCGAACGACGTGACCAGATACAGCGTGCCGATCGTCTTGTGGTCAGTGGTGGTGAGCCACTTGATCACGACGTTGCCGGGCTGCTTGCGCCGTACCGGCAGCTCGTTCTCGTACGAGTCTTCGGCGGCACCCTGGGGTTCGTTGAGGATGCTCACAGGTTGTTCGTCTCCCGGTTCTTCTCGTGGCCCGTCTGCTCAATGCCGGCCGGGACGTAACCGGTCTGACCCTTCGCCGCGAGCTCCTTGAGGTGGGCCTCGTAGCGCTCGGGGGAGACGACCTTCACGTTGAAGAGCATCCGGGAGTGGTCGACGCCGCAGAGTTCGGCGCACTTGCCCAGGAAGGTGCCCTCCTTGTTGGGGGTCACCTGGAAGGAGTTGGTGTGGCCCGGGATGACGTCCTGCTTCATGAGGAACGGCACCACCCAGAAGGAGTGGATGACGTCACGCGAAGTGAGAACGAAGCGGACCGTCTTGCCCTTGGGGAGCCAGAGGGTCGGGCCGGGGTTGTTGGTCTGCGGGTTCCGCGTGCCGGGCGTGCCGACGTCGTAGACACCGCCGGCGTTCGCCGGGAAGTCCGCCTTGAACCGGTCCGGAATGGCGGCCAGGTTCTTGTCGGTCTTCGCGTTCCCGGTGGAACCGGGAACGTCCGCGATGTAGTTGAAGCCCCAGCTCCACTGGAAGCCGACCACGTTGACCGTGACGTCGGGCTTCGGGGAGAGGCTGAGGAGCTTCGACTCGTCGCGGGCGGTGAAGTAGAACAGCACCGAGACGATGATGAGCGGGACCACGGTGTACAGCGCCTCGATGGGCATGTTGTACCGGGTCTGCGGAGGAACTTCGACCTTGGTGCGGCTGCGCCGGTGGAACATGGCGCTCCACAGGATCAGGCCCCACACCAGCACGCCTACGGCGAGCGCCGCCGCCCAGGACCCCTGCCACAGGGAGAGGATCCGCGGAGCCTCTTCCGTGGCCGGGGTGGGCATACCAAGGCGGGGGAAGTCTTCCCAGTTGTACGAGCAACCGGTGGCTGTCGCCAGGACCAGGCCCGCAGTCATTGCCTGCAGCAGCTTCCGCCGCATCGGGCGCCGCGGCGAGCGGTCGGAGCCGTTGGGACTCACGTAGCGCCTTCCCGAGAGTCTCGCCCGCGCTGGTTGGCTACGGCCTTCTCGCTGGTCGCTCGCCGCCCTGGCACACGGGCAGGGGTTTGGATGTTTATGCGGACCAAACCCTACTGGACGCTATTTGGGGTCGCGCGGGGAGGGTGCCCAACGCGCCGCGGGTCACCCCGAAGGGGTGGGATGCCCGGCTCCGGGGGGCTTTCTGACGGGGGGTTCGGACGCCTCGCAGCCCGGTCGACCAGGCCTGTCGGCGACCGCGGGTCGCCTGTGGCTGATCGCGCCGCTCCCCGCGCCCCTCGGGGGAGCTCTCCTTGCCGGAGGACTTAGCGTTGAGGTGTGGCCTACTTCGATGCTGCTTCCGCTGCCCCCCTCCACCCCGTCGCCCGGCAGGCCCTGCAGGCGTCGCTCGACGAGGGGTGGGCCGATCCCGCCCGCCTGTACCGGGAGGGACGGCGAGCGCGGCTGCTGCTCGACGCGGCGCGTGAGGCGGCGGCCGAGGCGGTGGGGTGTCGCCCGGACGAGCTGGTCTTCACCTCCTCCGGTACGCGGGCGGTGCACACCGGGATCGAGGGCGCGCTGGCCGGCCGCCGCCGCGTCGGACGCCACCTGATCGTGTCAGCGGTCGAACATTCGTCGGTGCTCCATTCGGCAGACGTTCACAAGGCGGCGGGGGGGTCGGTGACCGGGATCCCGGTCGACCGTGCGGGCCGGGTGTCCCCGTCCGCGTACGCGGACGCCCTGCGCCCCGACACCGCTCTGGCCTGCCTGCAGTCCGCCAACCACGAGGTGGGTACGGAGCAGCCGGTGGCCGCGGTGGCCGAGGCATGCCGGGCGGTGGGGGTGCCACTGCTGGTCGACGCCGCGCAGTCGCTGGGCTGGGCGCGCGTCGAGGGCGACTGGTCCCTGTTGACGGCAAGTGCCCATAAATGGGGTGGGCCTTCGGGCGTCGGACTGCTCGCCGTACGGAAGGGGACCCGGTTCTCTCCTCAAGGCCCCCCGGACGAGCGGGAGTCGGGAAGAGCGGCCGGGTTCGAGAACATCCCCGGCGTGGTGGCAGCGGCGGCCTCGCTGCGCGCCGTACGCGCCGAGGCGGCCGCTCAGGCCGGGCGACTGCGGGAACTGACGGAGCGGATCCGCGGGCGAGTCCCCGAACTTGTCCCGGACGTGGAGGTGGTCGGCGACGCGGTCCACCGGCTGCCGGGGATCGTCACCTTCTCCTGTCTCTATGTCGATGGAGAGACACTGCTGCACGAACTGGACCGCGCCGGCTTCTCGGTCTCCTCCGGTTCGTCCTGCACCAGCAGCACGCTGACGCCCAGCCATGTACTGAAGGCCATGGGTGTCCTGAGCGAGGGCAACGTCCGTGTGTCGCTGCCGCCGGGCACGGCGGCGGAGGACGTCGACCGCTTCCTGTCGGTCCTGCCCGGTGCCGTCCTGGCGGTCCGCGAGAAGCTGGGGGCCCCGGCGGCACCGACGACGACGTCCGCGGCCCTGGACACCCTCGTCGTGGACGCGCTGGGCAAGCGGTGCCCGATCCCGGTGATCGAGCTGGCGAAGGTCATCGGGGATGTGCCGGTGGGCGGGACCGTACGCGTCCTCTCCGACGACGAGGCGGCCCGGCTCGACATCCCCGCGTGGTGCGAGATGCGGGGGCAGGAGTACGTGGGTGAGGAGTCGGCGGAGAAGGGGACGGCCTACGTGGTGCGGCGGCTGGCCTAGGTGTTACGTGGTGCGGCGGCCGGCCTCGGTGTATTGATCACGCCGGCTCGGGGCTGCGACGCCTCACAACTGCCGCGGCCCGGGCGTGATCCGAAAGGGAGGCCTTGGGCGGGCCCGGAGTGAAGGGGTGCCGAGGCCCCCCTTCCTCGCGGGTGGGCCAGTGGATCAGGCCAGGTGAGCCTGGACCTCGGCGGCGGCGTCATGGCCGTACGCCTTGGTGAAGCGGTCCATGAAGTGGGCGCGGCGGAGCTGGTACTCCTGGGTGCCGACCGTCTCGATGACCAGCGTGGCGAGCATGCAGCCGACCTGGGCGGCGCGCTCCAGCGGGACGCCCCAGGCGAGGCCGGAGAGGAAGCCCGCGCGGAACGCGTCGCCGACGCCCGTGGGGTCGGCCTTGCGCTCCTCCTCCGGGCAGCCGACCTCGATGGGCTCCTCGCCCGCCTGTTCGATGCGCACGCCCTGCGCGCCGAGGGTCGTCACACGGTGCCCGACCTTGCCCAGGATCTCCTCGTCCGTCCAGCCGGTCTTGGACTCGATGAGCCCCTTCTCGTACTCGTTCGAGAAGAGGTACGTCGCTCCGTCCAGCAGTATCCGGATCTCGTCGCCGTTCATCCGGGCGATCTGCTGCGAGAAGTCGGCGGCGAAGGGAATCGTGCGGGAGCGGCACTCCTCGGTGTGGCGAAGCATCGCCTCGGGGTCGTCCGCGCCGATCAGGACCAGGTCGAGGCCGCCGACCCGGTCGGCGACGGCCTTCAGCTCGATGAGACGGGCCTCGCTCATCGCGCCCGTGTAGAACGAGCCGATCTGATTGTGGTCGGCGTCGGTGGTGCACACGAAGCGCGCGGTGTGCAGCACCTCGGAGATGCGGACCGAGTCCGTGTCGACGCCGTGGCGGTCCAGCCACGCGCGGTAGTCGTCGAAGTCGGAACCCGCCGCCCCGACCAGGATCGGCCGGGTGCCGAGCTGACCCATTCCGAAGGCGATGTTCGCGCCGACCCCGCCCCGGCGCACGTCGAGGTTGTCGACCAGGAAGGAGAGGGAGACCGTGTGCAGCTGATCCGCGACCAGCTGGTCGGCGAAACGGCCGGGGAAGGTCATGAGGTGGTCGGTGGCGATGGAGCCGGTGACTGCGATACGCACGGCTAGGACACGCTCCTGCGAGGGGAGGGGATTGACAGTTCACGCTACCCGGTCCGCACGGGCCCGCTGAAGCGGGCAAAACTACCCGATAGTAGATCTTTCTTCGTAAGGGCAACGGTGCATACGGTTCCGGTATGACGAACCTCAAGGTCCACGGCTCCGCTCCGCTCGACCTCGAAGGCGATCTGGCGTCGCTGCGCGGCGACTGCGCCCGGATGGCCCCGCACTGGTCGGCTCCCGCCAAGGTCACTTCCCACCCGGTGTCTCCGTCACGCATCCACGGGGTGACCGTGCCGCCCACGTCCGCACGGCTGCTGGACGCGATGTCCGACTACGGCGACTGATCCCCGTACGGCCGAACGGGCGGCGCCGAACGGGGGAATTCGGCGAGCGCCCGCAGGGAACCGCGCGCTCCCCCGCTGCGTCCCATCGCTGTCCCCCGTAAAGGGGATGCGGTATACGACCCTCAGCGCCCCTGTGTGACAGGGCCGGGTCATGGGACAGCAGTGAAGCCGAAGGAGCGATGCGGTGAGCACCGAGCGACCCGACAACGACGCGAGCGAGCCCGTCGAGGGTGCCGCCGTGGGTCCTGCCGAGGGTCCGGGCGAGGGTCCCTCCGAGGGCGCCGAGCCGACCGCACCGCGCCGTCGGCATTCCCCGGTGGTCATCGCCTCGGTCGCGGCCGCGGTCCTGCTGGTCGGGGGCGGCGGGGCGTACTTCGCGGCCACGGCGTCCGGCGGGAACGGCCGCAGCGGCTCGGGGGCCCCCGGCAGCCACGGCACTCCCCCGCCGCTCGCCCTCGACGGCTACTCCGAGGGCACCACGAGCGCCACGGGCGGCACGAACGGCATCGCGCCCGGCGAGCCCAACCCGTACGGCGCGACCTACCAGGCGGACGGCAAGCTGCCGGGCGGCCCGGACTCGGCGCCCGTGTACTGGGCGAAGGGCGAGGTGACGAAGGCCGAGGTGGCCCGGCTGGCGAAGGCCCTCGGCCTGGCGGGCGCGCCGAGGCTGGTCGGCGACGGCTGGACCGTCGGTTCCACGAAGGACGGTTCGGAACCGAATCTGCGGGTGAGCGTGAACGCGCCCGGCACCTGGACCTTCAGCTCGTATCTGCCGGGGACCGACAACTGCCCCAAGGGCAAGCGCTGCGTCCCCGTCGGGTCCGGCGGCCTGGCGGGACTGCGCCCCGGGGCGGTGAGCGAGGAGGAGGCCAAGAAGGCGGCCGCTCCCGTATTGAAGGCGGTCGGCCAGGACGACGCGAAGCTGGACGCGGGCCAGCTCATGAACGACGACCGGGTACGCGTGGTGAACGCGGACCCGGTGGTCGGCGGGCTGCCGACCTACGGCTGGACCACCGGTCTCCAGGTCAACTCCGAGGGCAAGGTCTTCAGCGGCAGCGGCCAGTTGAAGGCGCCGGTGAAGGGGGACACGTACCCCGTCATCAGTGCGCGCAAGACGCTGGACCTGATGAACGGGTCGGCGTCCGCGTCGGGCGGTGGACGCAAGGGCATCGGCGGCTGTGCCAGCCCCGTACCGCTGAAGGACCGCGACGAGATGCCTTGCGAGCACTCGACGGTGACGCCGGCCCCTCAGGCAGTGACCGTCGAGAAGGCCACCTTCGGCCTGGCGACGCACTACGCGAACGGGCGGCAGACGCTGGTGCCGTCCTGGCTGTTCGAGGTGCGGACGCAGGGGGCGGACGACAGCTTCACGGTGACGCATCCGGCCATCGACCCGCGGTATCTGACCGCACCGACGGCCCCCGGGCAGCCGACCGCCCAGCCGAGCCCCACGCCGACCGCGCCGGGCGACGAGCCGACTGCGGCGCCGACCTCGCGCAACGTCAAGGTGCAGGGCTACACCGTCGACGGGCAGGACCTGACGGTCGGTTTCACGGGCGGAGTGTGCGCGGACTACTCGGCCTCGGCGAGCGAGAGCTCGGACAAGGTGACCGTCACGGTGACCGAGAAGCCCTGGCCGGACAGGATCTGCATCCTGATCGCCAAGATCTACGAGAAGACCGTCCATCTGGACAAGCCGCTCGGTGACCGCAAGGTCGTGGGCTCGGACGGCAAGGAGATCCCCGAGGGGAAGGTGCCCGGCGCCTCGGTGCAGCCACCGTCGGCGGCCCAGAAGGCGACGCAGCCCCAGTAGCGGCCGGTGCTCCGGATACGCGAAGGCGGCGTCCCTGTCGGAGGGGGACGCCGCCTTCGTATGCGTTCAGCCGTATGCGCCCAGCCGGCCGTGCTCAGCCGTGCGCCGCGGGCTCGGCGGCGGTGAGCCGGGGGCTTAGCTGAAGGAGTCGCCGCAGGCGCAGGAGCCCGTCGCGTTCGGGTTGTCGATCGTGAAGCCCTGCTTCTCGATGGTGTCCACGAAGTCGATGGACGCGCCGCCCAGGTACGGGGCGCTCATACGGTCGGTGACGACCTTGACGCCACCGAAGTCCTTGACGACATCGCCGTCGAGGGAGCGCTCGTCGAAGAAGAGCTGGTAGCGCAGGCCGGAGCAGCCGCCGGGCTGAACGGCGACGCGCAGTGCCAGATCGTCGCGGCCTTCCTGGTCGAGCAGGGCCTTGACCTTGGCCGCGGCGGCGTCGGACAGGATGATGCCGTCGCTCACGGTGGTGGTCTCGTCCGATACGGACATCTGCTTCTCTCCCGGGTTGTACGGAGACTGCTTGCCGACGGTTGCAACCGGCGGGGCCGCGGATTCATTCCGGGCCGAGCGCTTGTCTTTGCCTTCTCACTTCATGCTCGCACATGCGCCCGGACGCGAACACCGACCTGTGGACAAGCCCACGGACAACCCGGCCGACATACGTATGTCACCTGCCGTAGCGGCGACCGGGATTCACGTCACATCGACGCTATGGACATCGTCAACGTGACATGAAGCGGTTATGATAGATAGCGTCAATTCGACGAAAAGGCATCGTTCCGCCGGGCCCGCTCCCTACGAGCCCGGCGAGCCGCAGAACAGAAAGGGTGCGTGTCGTGACCACCGCCCAGACCCAGGAGCTCGACGTACAGCCGACGCCCCTCGCCCTGCTGCTGCTCGGCCGCGAGGCCGACCCGAGGAGCGAGCGGGGCGTCGAGTGCCCCGGCGACCTGCCCTCTCCGTCCGACCCGGACCTGGTGGAGCGCGCCCGCGCGGCCAAGGAGAAGCTCGGGGACAAGGTCTTCGTGCTCGGCCACCACTACCAGCGCGACGAGGTCATCCAGTTCGCGGACGTCACGGGCGACTCCTTCAAGCTGGCCCGGGACGCGGCCGCGCGCCCGGAGGCCGAGTACATCGTGTTCTGCGGTGTGCACTTCATGGCGGAGTCGGCGGACATCCTGACGAGCGACGACCAGAAGGTCGTGCTGCCGGACCTCGCCGCGGGCTGCTCGATGGCCGACATGGCCACCGCCGAGCAGGTCGCCGAGTGCTGGGACGTGCTCACCGAGGCCGGGGTGGCCGAGCAGGTCGTGCCCGTCTCGTACATGAACTCGTCCGCGGACATCAAGGCGTTCACGGGCAAGCACGGGGGCACGATCTGCACGTCGTCGAACGCCCAGCGGGCTCTTGAGTGGGCCTTCGAGCAGGGCTCGAAGGTGCTCTTCCTGCCCGACCAGCACCTGGGTCGCAACACGGCTGTCCGCGACATGGGCATGTCCCTCGACGACTGCGTCGTCTACAACCCGCACAAGCCGAACGGCGGGCTGACGGCGGAGCAGTTGCGGGACGCGAAGATGATCCTGTGGCGGGGTCACTGCTCGGTCCACGGCCGTTTCTCGCTGGACTCGGTGAACGACGTCCGCGAGCGGATCCCCGGTGTGAACGTCCTCGTCCACCCCGAGTGCAAGCACGAGGTCGTCGCGGCGGCGGACTACGTGGGGTCCACGGAGTACATCATCAAGGCCCTGGAGGCGGCTCCGGCCGGCTCGAAGTGGGCGATCGGCACGGAGCTGAATCTCGTCCGGCGGCTCGCGAACCGTTTCGCGCCCGAGGACAAGGAGATCGTCTTCCTCGACAAGACGGTGTGCTTCTGCTCGACGATGAACCGCATCGACCTGCCGCACCTGGTGTGGACCCTGGAGTCGCTCGCCGAGGGCAACCTGGTCAACCGCATCGAGGTGGACCGCGAGACGGAGCAGTTCGCGAAGCTGGCGCTGGAGCGGATGCTGGCACTGCCGTAACGCTCGGGCTGTGCGTACGCCGATGGGGTGCCCCTCTTGCCGAGGGGCGCCCCATCGCCTGTGTACGCCTCGGCGCCCACGCCGCAGGGCGGCTTCGGTCGTGCGTGGGTGCGTGGCCCCCGGCCGCTGCGCGCCCGGGCTTGTCCGCACCCACCCGCCCTTCGGAGAACTCCGGGACACTGCGTGACCCCTGGCCCCAGCAACGCCGAGGGCCTGCCCGCACGATCGTGCGGGCAGGCCCTCGGTGCTTGTGGCGCGGGCCTGAGCCCATCGGGCGGGGGTGGGCGGCGACGGGCCGGCGAGAAGCAGCCGGCCCCGCGCCCGATCCGCTGCCTAGACCCCCGCCGGTTCCGGTTCCTCCGCCTCCGTCGGCGAAGACGGGACCCCCGCCTTCGCCGCCCGCTTCGCCGCCTTCTTCTTCGCCCGGCGCTCCTTGCGGAGTTCGATCACCGTGTACAGCGTCGGTACCAGCAGCAGCGTCAGCAGGGTCGACGTGATCAGGCCGCCGATGACGACCACGGCCAGCGGCTGGGCGATGAAGCCGCCCTCCCCGGTGACGCCCAACGCCATGGGGAGCAGGGCGAAGATGGTCGCCAGGGCCGTCATGAGGATCGGGCGCAGCCGGTGGCGGCCGCCCTCGATGACCGCCTCGACCGTGCCGTAGCCCTGTCGTCGGTACTGGTTGATCAGGTCGATCAGCACGATCGCGTTCGTCACCACGATGCCGATGAGCATCAGCATGCCGATCATCGCCGGAACACCCATCGGGGTACCGGTGGCCACCAGCAGGCCGATCGCGCCCGTCGCCGCGAAGGGGATCGAGACGAGCAGGATCAGCGGCTGCAGCAGCGAGCGGAAGGTCGCGACCAGCAGCATGAAGACGATCGCGATCGCCGCCAGCATCGCCAGCCCCAGGGAGGCGAACGCGTCGTCCTGGTCCTGGGACACCCCGCCGATCTCCGCCGTGGCCCCCGCGGGGAGCTTCAGCGCCTTCAGCTTGGAGGTGAGGTCGGCGCTGACCGCACCGGTGTTGTCGCCGGTCGGCTTCGCCGTGATCGTGGCGGCCCGCTGACCGTCGATCCGGGTCATCGAGACCGGACCGTCGACCAGCTTCACGTCCGCGATGTCACCGAGCTTCACGGCACCGAGCCGGAGGTTCTTCAACTGGTCCAGCGTCTTCGCCGGCTTCGCCGACTTGATGACGACGTCCCGCTCGGTGTCGTCCAGGATCGCCTTGCCGCTGGTGGTGCCGCGGACCGCCTCGGCCACGGCCGCGCCGAGCGTCGTGTCGTTGAAACCGGCCGCCGCGGCCTTGGAGTCGGCCTTGACCGAGATGCGCGGCACGCTCTGCGCCAGGTCGCTGATCACGTCCGTGACGTTGTCCAGCTCGGCGACCTCGTCACGGACCTGATCGGCCGCCTTGCGCAGCACGCCCGCGTCGGCCGCCTTCACGACGACGCTCAGGTCCTGGTTGCCGAACCCGTCTCCGGCCGAGACCGTGGTCGTACCGATCCCGGAGAGCTTGCCGAGGCCGTCCTCGATGCGGCTCTGGACGTCGTCGTACGACGCCGAGTCGTCCAGCATGACCTGGTACGAGGCCTGGTTGGTGGCCGTGCTGCCGCCGAAGGCGGCCATGAAACCGGAGGAACCGACCGTGACCTGGTAGTCCTTGACGCCCTTGACGCCGTCCAGCAGCTTTTCGACCTTCTTCGCCTGCGCGTCGGTCGCCGCCAGGCTGGTGCCCGGCTTCAACTCCTGCTTGACGGTGAGGACTTCCTGGTCGCCCTGGTCGAAGAAGTTCGTCTTCAGCAGAGGCGCCATGCCGAACGTGCCGACGAGGATCGCGACCGCGATCAGCACGCTCGTCAGCCGGCGCCGGGTCGCGAAGCGCAGGACGGGAACGTAGAAGCGCTGCAGCCGGCTGCGCGCCTCCTTCTCCTCCGCCTTGCGCCGGGCCTCGTCCGCATCGGCCGGGGTGCCCTTGGGGGCCCGCAGGAACCAGTACGACAGAACGGGCACGACCGTCAGCGAGACGAGCAGCGAGGCGAGCAGCGCCGCCGTGACCGTCAGGCTGAAGGAGCCGAACAGCTCGCCGACCATGCCGCCGGTCAGGCCGATCGGGAGGAACACCGCGACCGTCGTCAAGGTCGAGGACGTGACCGCGCCCGCGACCTCGCGGACCGCCTTGAGGATCGCCTCCTCGCGCTCCTCGCCGTAGCCGAGGTGCCGCTTGATGTTCTCCAGGACGACGATCGAGTCGTCGACGACGCGGCCGATGGCGATGGTGAGCGCGCCGAGCGTGAGCATGTTGAGCGACAGGTCGCGGGTCCACAGCACGATCAGGGCCAGGACCACCGACAGCGGGATCGAGACCGCCGTGACCAGCGTGGAGCGGATCGACGCCAGGAAGACCAGGATGATCAGGACCGCGAAGAGCAGACCCAGCGCGCCCTCCGTGGTCAGGCCGTCGATGGACTTCGACACGGCCGGCCCCTGGTCGCTGACGACGGTGATCGTCGCTCCGGCCCCCAGGTCCTTGCGCATGGCGGGCAGCTTGTCCTTGACCGCGTCGGAGATGGCGACCGCGCTGCCGTCGTGGTCCATGGTGACGTTGACGGCGAGGCTCGGGCGGCCGTCCGTCCGCGTGATGGAGTCCGCCGTGGACTGCTCCTGCCTGACGCCGGCGACGTCACCGAGGCGCACCGGCTTCTTCCCCTGGGCTCCCGTGACCCTCAGGTCCTGGATCTGCTTCAGGGAGGTGAAGCCGCCGCCGACCTGGACGGTGCGGTTGCTGCCGTCCTCGTCGAAGGAGCCGGCCGGGACGGTCGCGCCGCCCGCCTGGAGGGCCTGGCCGAGCGCGGCGGAGGTGAGGCCGGCCTTCGCCATCTTCTTGTCGTCGGGCGTGACGGTGACCTGGAGGTCGCGTACGCCGTCGACCGTCACCTGGCCGACACCGTCGATGTCCTTCAGGTCGGGCACGACGGTCCGGTCGAGCTGGTCGGAGAGGGCCTGCTGGTCCTTGTCCGAGGTGACGGCGAGGACGACGGTCGGCATGTCGTCCGTCGAACCGGCGATGACCTGCGGGTCGACGTCGTCCGGGAGCTGCACACGGGCGCGGTTGACGGCCTGCTGGACGTCGGCGACGAGCTGCTTGGTGTCGTTGCCGTAGTCGAAGGACGCCATGATCACGGCGTTGCCCTCACTGGCCTTGGACGTGACACCGGTGATGCCGTCGACGGCTTCGAGGGTGTCCTCGATGGGCTCGACGACCTGCTTTTCCACCACGTCGGGAGACGCGCCCTGGTACGGCGCGAGCACGGACACCATGGGCAGTTCGATGGTGGGCAGCAGCTGCTGCTTGAGCTGGGGGATCGCGATCGCTCCGAAGGCGATCGCGATGATCGAGATCAGCCCTATGAGGGCCCGTTGCGCGAGGCTGAATCTGGACAGCCAGGACATGGGTGGCGGGTCTCTCTTCTGTGGCTTGAGCGGAACGTGGAGCAAGAGGGCGAGCACATCTGAGCCCCCCACGTCACACCCTGAGCCATGGAAAAGGCCCGATCCGTCGCCCCTGAGTCCATTTCCTTATACGGCTCCTACTCCAGGCGCAGTACGCCCAGGTGGAGCTCAGTCCACCCTTGGACGGACCAGCCCGGACTCGTACGCGATGACGACCAGTTGCGCCCGGTCGCGCGCGCCGAGTTTCGCCATGGCCCGGTTGACGTGCGTCTTCACCGTCAGCGGGCTGACTTCGAGGCGCTCGGCGATCTCGTCGTTGGAGTGCCCGCCCGCGACCTGGACGAGCACTTCGCGCTCGCGCCCGGTGAGCGCGTCGAGCCGCTCGGCGCGGGCCGGATCCCGCTCCTCCTCCGAACCGTCGCCCTGTGCGAGGAACTTGGCGATCAGCCCCTTGGTGGCCGCCGGCGACAGCAGCGCCTCGCCACCGGCGGCGATCCGGATCGCGTTCAACAGCTCTTCCGGCTCGGCGCCCTTCCCGAGGAACCCGGACGCGCCGGCCCGCAGCGACTGCACCACGTACTCGTCGACCTCGAAGGTCGTCAGCATGACCACCCGCACATGGGCGAGCCCCGGGTCGGCGGTGATCAGCCGTGTGGCGGCGAGCCCGTCGGTCCCCGGCATCCGGATGTCCATGAGCACGACGTCGGCGCGTTCGTCCCGCGTCAGCCGCACCGCCTCCGCGCCGTCGGACGCCTCGCCGACGACCTCCATGTCGGGCTCCGAGTCGACGAGCACACGGAAGGCGCTGCGCAGCAGCGCCTGGTCGTCGGCGAGCAGGACACGGATGGTCATACGGAGTCCCCCAGGGCAGGCGTGCGGTTCTTGACCGGAAGGATCGCATGGACCCGGAAGCCGCCTCCGTATCGGGGACCGGCCGTGCAGCTGCCGCCGAGCGCGGTGACCCGCTCCCGCATGCCGAGCAGCCCGTGCCCGCCACCCTCTTGTGGCCCGTCGGCCTGCCCGGGCCCGTTGTCGAGGACCGTGACCTCCACATTCGGTCCTACGCGTACGACGCTGACCTCGGCCTTCGCCTCCGCTCCCGCGTGCTTCTGCACATTGGTGAGGGCTTCCTGTATGACGCGGTACGCGGCGAGGTCGACGGCGGCGGGGAGGGTGGTGCCGTGGTCGCAGCGGGCGACTTCGACGGGGAGGCCGGCGTTGCGGAAGGTGTCGGCGAGTTCGTCGAGCCGGGCGAGGCCGGGGGCGGGTTCGGTGGGGGCCTCGGGGTCGCCGGACTGGCGCAGCAGGCCCACGGTGGCGCGGAGTTCGTTGAGGGCGGAGCGACTGGCCTCGCGGACGTGCGCGAGGGCTTCCTTGGCCTGGTCCGGCCGCTTGTCCATGACATGCGCGGCGACGCCCGCCTGGACGTTCACCAGGGCGATGTGATGGGCGACGACGTCGTGCAGATCGCGAGCGATCCGCAGCCGCTCCTCGGCGACGCGGCGGCGGGCCTCCTCCTCACGGGTGCGTTCGGCGCGCTCGGCGCGCTCGCGGATGGCGTGCACGAAGGCGCGCCGGCTGCGTACGGCGTCGCCCGCGGCGGCGGCCATGCCGGTCCAGGCGAAGATGCCGAGGTTCTCCTGGGCGTACCAGGGCATCGGTCCCGCGAGCATCGCGACCGCCGTCAGGGCGGTCATCGTGACCAGTCCGACGCGCCAGGTCGTGGGGCGGTCGGTGGCCGACGCGACGGTGTAGAGGGCGACGACGGCGGACATCGCCACCGGGGCCCTGGGGTCGCCGGTGACCAGCTCCACCAGGGAGACGGCGCCCGTGGCCGCGAGGACCGTCATCGGGGCGCTGCGGCGGAAGACCAGGGCCGCGGCGCCGAGCACCATCAGGGCGATGCTGAGGGCGTTCGGGGTGCGGGCGCCCCAGGTCGCGCCGTTCTCGCCGTGCGGGTCGACGAAGGAGCCGGCGACCATGCTGGCGAGGACGCCTGCGGCCAGGGCGGCGTCCAGGGCGAGGGGGTGGACGCGCAGCCAGTCCCTCGTGCGCTCTAGGGTGCTCACTCCGTTTACGGTACGGGGACCGTGCGGGGCTTGGAACGGGTGCTACCGGGGACCACCGAGCGTGATGTCGCCCCGTCCGCCCCTGCCCGTTCCCGTCCCTGGGGGCTGCCGCCCCCAGACCCCCTGAAAGATTGCGTGGTTCCCCGCGCCCCTGATGAGAGGCGCGGGAGACCCGTCAGCCGGGGATCAGGCCCTCGTCGCTCAGCATTTCGCGGACCTCTTCGAGGGTCGCGTCCGGGGACGGGAGGATCAGTTCCGAGGGCTCCAGCGCGTCGTCGGGAAGCGGAGCGCCGAGGCGGCGTACCGATTCCAGGAGCGCGCTCAGCGTGCGGCGGAAACCGGGCTCGTCGCCGCTCTCCATCTCGGCGAGCAGCTCGTCGTCCAGTTTGTTCAGTTCGGTGAGGTGGCCGTCGTCCAGCCTCACCTGCCCCTCCCCCATGATCCGTACGATCATGTCGCCCTCCTCAGGCGTGGGCCCCGATCAGTCGGTCACTCACTCACTGCTTGTCGAAGCGCGGAGTGTCCTGCGGCTGCGACGGGGACTGCGACTGCCCCGTACCGCCCTCGATCGCCTGCTGCGGCGAGGACCCACCGGCCAGCTCCGCCTTCATGCGCTGCAGCTCCAGCTCTACATCCGTACCACCGGAGAGCCGGTCCAGCTCGGCCTGGATGTCGTCCTTGGCCATACCGGACTGGTCGTCGAGGGCGCCGGAGGCGAGCAGCTCGTCGATGGCGCCGGCGCGCGCCTGGAGCTGCGCGGTCTTGTCCTCGGCACGCTGGATGGCCATGCCGACGTCGCCCATCTCCTCGGAGATGCCGGAGAACGCCTCGCCGATGCGGGTCTGCGCCTGGGCCGCCGTGTACGTCGCCTTGATCGTCTCCTTCTTGGTACGGAAGGCGTCGACCTTGGCCTGCAGACGCTGGGCCGCGAGGGTGAGCTTCTCCTCCTCGCCCTGGAGAGTCTGGTGCTGCGTCTCCAGGTCGGTGACCTGCTGCTGGAGGGCGGCCCGGCGCGACAGCGCCTCACGGGCCAGGTCCTCGCGGCCGAGCGCGAGCGCCTTGCGGCCCTGGTCCTCCAGCTTGGAGGACTGGCTCTGGAGCTGGTTCAGCTGCAGTTCGAGGCGCTTGCGGCTGGTCGCCACATCCGCGACACCGCGGCGCACCTTCTGCAGCAGCTCCAGCTGCTTCTGGTACGAGTAATCGAGGGTTTCGCGCGGGTCCTCGGCCCGGTCAAGGGCCTTGTTCGCCTTCGCGCGGAAGATCATCCCCATACGCTTCATGACACCGCTCATGGGCTTCGCGCGCCCCCTTCTGACGGACTCCAGCTCCAGGTACTGCAACAGAACCCACAGTACGGGCCCTGCATCCATTACCGCACTGTTCGGGGACGGATGCGCTCATCCCCAAGGACGACTGCTCACGGCACCGCTCCGGCGTAGGGAGTAGGTGGACCTCGGGGTCCCCCGGCCCCGCCACCCGGCAAAGCCGCGCACAACGTCCCCTCTGTCCCACTACAGACGTCCGGTGTTGCCGGATCGTTCCCCAGTCGAATGACGTCCATGCCCCCGAACCCCGTACCCTTGGGTTTTGTGTTCCGTAGCCGTGCCAAGGAAGAGAAGGCCCCCGCCGACAAGGCGCCGGTGAACTTCTCCAAGCAGACCCGTGACCCGCAGGCCCCCAAGGGTCGCCCCACGCCCAAGCGCAGTGAGGCCCAGACCCAGCGCCGCAGCGTCGCCAATACGCCGACGACGCGCAAAGAGGCGGCCAAGCGGCAGCGCGACGATCGCCGTGCCGCGATGGAGCGGCAGCGTCAGGCGCTGGCCAGTGGTGACGAGCGCTATCTGCCCGCGCGTGACAAGGGGCCGGTGCGGAAGTTCGCGCGCGACTTCGTGGACTCGCGGTTCTGCATCGCCGAGTTCTTCCTGCCACTGGCCGTGGTCATCCTCGTGCTGAGCATGGTCCGCGTGGGTTCGCTGCAGAACATCGCGCTGCTGCTGTGGCTCGTGGTGATCGTGATGATCGTGGTCGACTCGATCGGTATCGCGATCCGCCTCAAGAAGCAGCTGAACGCGCGCTTCCCCGACCAGCCCAAGAAGGGCGCGGTCGCCTACGCGCTGATGCGCACGCTCCAGATGCGTCGACTCCGGCTTCCCAAGCCGCAGGTCAAGCGCGGAGAGCGGCCCTGAGCACGACGTCTTTCTCCGGGGGCGCGGCGGATGCCTGGCTGAACAAGCTGGGCGGCCTGCGTGATGTCGTACGACAGGAGCTGGTGGCCCGGCAGCTCGACGAGCAGATAGCCGGGCGGTTCCCGGTGGGCCTGCGGCTGCGGATCCTCGATGTCGGGATGGGCCAGGGCACGCAGGCGCTGCGCCTTGCCCGGGCCGGGCATCAGGTGACCGGCCTGGAGCAGGACGCGAAGATGCTCGCGGTGGCCCGGGAGGCGCTGGCCGCCGAGCCCGAGGGCATCCGGGGACGCGTACGGCTGATCGAGGGCGACGGCCGGGAAACCGGCGTCCACTTCCTGCCGGGCAGCTTCGACGTGGTGCTGTGCCACGGCGTACTGATGTACGTCGAGGAGCCGGACGCGCTGCTGGCCGGCCTGGCGCGGATGCTGGCCCCCGGCGGGCTGCTCTCGCTGCTCGTGCGCAACGCCGACGCGCTGGCCATGCGACCCGGGCTGTCCGGCGACTGGGCGGCGACGCTCGCCTCGTTCGACACGACCGCGTACACGAACCGGCTCGGCCTGGACGTCCGCGCCGATCGGCTCGCCACGCTGACGTCCACGCTCGCGGGGATCGGCGCGCCGCTGCACGCCTGGTACGGGGTGCGGGTCTTCACGGACACCGCGCCGGACGGGGCGCCGGTTCCGCCGGATGCGGAGAGTCTGCTGGCCGCCGAGGAGCGGGCCGGGCGGACGGATCCCTATCGCCGGGTGGCGGCGTTGCTGCACCTGTGCGGGGTGCGTGGCTGAGCGACCCGTTCGGGCGCGCATCGCAGGTCGGGCCGTCCCCCGGAAAGGGACACTTCGGGCATGGACGCTTCCCGTACGCCTGCCCTGCCCCGCGCTCGCACCCTCCGGCTCCTTGCGTCCCTGACCGTACTCGCCTGTTCGGCCGCCCTTCTCTCCGGCTGCACCAAGGACTCCTCGTCGTCCAGGAAGGACGGTGCGACGACGACGCAGGCCGCTGTCCCCCAGGTGGCCAATGACCTCCAGGACGCCTATCTGAAGGTGATCAAGGAAGTCCTGCCGTCGGTGGTGCAGATCCAGGCGAGCCACGATCTGGGGTCGGGCGTGGTGTACGACGACAAGGGGCACATCGTCACCAACGCGCACGTCGTCGGGAACGAGAAGCAGTTCCGGGTCACGACGGCCAACAACGAGGACACGCTGACGGCGACACTCGTCTACGCGTACCCGGAGCAGGATCTCGCCGTCATCAAGCTGGACAAGATCCCCGAAGGACTGAAGGCGGCGGCCATCGGGGACACCGCGAAGGTCGAGGTCGGCCAGATCGTGCTGGCGATGGGGTCACCGCTCGGGCTCGCGTCCAGCGTGACCCAGGGCATCGTCTCGGCGACCGGGCGCACCGTCAGCGAGGGCACCACCGACGGGGGCACGGGGGCCACCATCGGGAACATGGTGCAGACCTCGGCGGCGATCAACCCCGGCAACAGCGGCGGCGCGCTGGTCAATCTCGACGCCCGGGTCATCGGCATCCCCACGCTCGCCGCGAGCGACCCCAATCTCGGCGGCAGCGCGGCGCCCGGCATCGGCTTCGCCATCCCCGCGTCGATGGTGAAGACGATCGCCGACCAGATCATCAAGGACGGCAAGGTCACCGACTCGGGACGGGCCGCACTCGACATCACGGGCCGTACGGTCGTCGACGACAACTACCGGCCCGCGGGCGTCGCCGTGGTCGCGGTGAAGAGCGGCGGCGCGGCCGACACGGCGGGCATCCGGCCCGGTGACGTCATCGTCAAGGTCGGTGACAGCGACATCACCACGATCATCTCGCTCTCCGAGGCTCTCGCGGCCCAAAAGCCGGGCGACAAGACCAAGGTGACGTTCTTGCGGGGCGGAAGCGAGACCACGGTCGTGGTGACGTTGGGGGAGATCTGACGTCGGGCGGGCGGTGGGCGGGTTGCCGCGGCGGGCGGGTTGCCGCGGTGGGCGGGTTGCCGGGGTCCGGCCCCGGCAACCCCGACCGGCCTACTCCGGTTCGGCGTGCAGGCTCATCGGCCCGTAGATCTGCGTGCTGTCCTCGAAGAGGAACACCTGGTCCGCGCCGCCCTCGAGAAGGTCCTTCCACACCTCGCCGATCCAGGACTCGGCGTCCCCCTGCGTGGTGAACTCCTCGGGCTGCACCGCGGGTTGGACCTCTGTCCCGTCGGACTTCTCGAACCGCCACGTCCATGCCGCCATGTACGCCTCCAGGGTGTGAGCACACTGCACAGCTGAAGCCGGACAAGATCCGGCTCCACGTCCGAAGCCTAGCCGGACGCGCAAGACCTGCGGCGACACGTAAAAATCAACCTCGTGGAACTGACTCTGCTCGGCACCGGCACACCCGAGGGCCTGCCCCGCCCCGACTGTCCCTGCGCGGCCTGCGCGACCTCGCTCGGCGAGAACGCGCGGGCGGCCACCGCGCTGCTCGTGGACGGCACGCTGCTGCTCGACCTCACGCCCGGCGCGGCGTTCGCGGCCGCCCGCGCCGGGCACTCGCTGGGCGGCGTACGACAGGTGCTGCTCTCGCATCCGCACGACGGGCCCGCGGTGGAGGTGCCGGCCGGTCTGCCGCAGCCCGGCCGGGTGCCCGACGGGCGTGAGTTGGCGCTGCTCACCGGGCACCGGGTGCGAGCGGTGCCGATGGACGCGCCCGGCACGGGGTACGCGGTGACCGGGCCGGACGGTCAGCGGCTGCTCTATCTGCCGCCGGGCGCGGCGCCCGCCGGGCTCGAAACGAACGGTGACACGTACGCCATGGTGCTCGCCGATGTGGTGGGGCGCCCCGACGGCCTGACGAAGCTGCGGGCGGTCGGCGCGGTCGGGCCGACGACGGACGTGATCGCGGTGCACCTCGACCACGACGTGCCGCCGGGGCCCGAACTGCGGCGACGGCTCGCGGCGGCGGGCGCGCGGGCGGTACCGGACGGGACCACGCTGGACGTGGGCGTCTACGAGGACGTACCGGACGTGCCGCGTCGCACGCTCGTGCTCGGCGGTGCGCGATCGGGCAAGTCGGTGGAGGCGGAGCGGCGTCTGGAGGCCTTCCCCGATGTGCTGTACGTCGCGACGGGCGGCTCACGGAACGGGGACACCGAGTGGGCGTCGCGGGTCAGTGCGCATCGCGAGCGGCGCCCCGGCTCCTGGCGCACCACCGAGACCTGCGACCTCGTCCCCCTCCTTGCGGAGTCCGGGCCTCCCCTGCTCATCGACTGCCTGTCCCTCTGGCTGACGGACACGATGGACTCCGTGAACGCCTGGGACGACGCGGAGTGGGCGGGTGGCGGCGAACGCGCGCTGCGCGCCCGCGTCGAGGAACTCACCGCCGCCGTCCGCAACACTCGCCGCACCGTCGTCGCCGTCTCCAACGAGGTCGGCTCCGGCATCGTCCCCGCCACCGCGTCGGGGCGCCGCTACCGCGACGAACTCGGGCGGCTGAACGCGGGGTTCGCGGCGGAGTGCGAGCACGTGTTGTTGGTGGTGGCGGGACAGGCGCTGCCCCTGCGGGCTTGAGGGGGCGTGGAGCGGGTCGAAGGCTCATCGCCGCGCGATGATGCGGTACGCGTTGGAGAAGCGGGTGCGGCGGAACAGCGGGGCGAGGGCGTGGTCGAGGGCTGACGTCGTGGCCAGGAGGGGGTTGGACGCCCGGGCCAGGGCCGTGTGCAGCGTGCGCTGGAGCGGGGTCGGCGGTGCGGGCCGCCAGGGCGCGTCGAGGTCGGGCAGGGCGTGGCCGAGGGCCAGCGCGAGGGCGCCGGCGAGGTCGTACGGGATGTGCGGTTCGCGACGGTCCGTCGCGACGATCGCACAGCCGAGGGCCTCCAGTTCGCCGAGCAGGTTGGGCAGCGGCATCAGATGGAGGTGGCGCGGCTGGCCGTACGACACCCACCACTTGCCCAGCAGCGTGCCGAACGCGCAGTCGGGGTCGGGGACTTCGACGAGCAGGTGCCCGCCGGGCCGCAGCACCACCATGGCGGCGCGCAGTTCCTCGCGCGGGTCGCGGGTGTGCTCCAAGTGGTGGAACATGCTGACGACGTCGTAGCGCGAGCGCAGCCGCTCGGTGATCCGGGAGTCGGTGAGCCGGCCCCGGTGCGCCTCCTCGACGCGCCCGGCCGCCCGCGCCTTCGCGACCCGCCGCGTGGCGTCGAGCCCGTCGAAGG
The DNA here is from genome assembly GCF_044457265.1 of Streptomyces sp. NPDC050564. Classification (NCBI taxonomy): domain Bacteria; kingdom Bacillati; phylum Actinomycetota; class Actinomycetes; order Kitasatosporales; family Streptomycetaceae; genus Streptomyces; species Streptomyces sp. NPDC050564. Next base: position 173,652 of record NZ_JBITGS010000006.1, read on the forward strand.
CCGTGTACGGGTGGACCTCCTTGGCGACGGCAGGGAAGTGCCCGTGCCCGGTGCCGACGTCGAGCCAGCTCTCCGGCTCGGTGTACGGCAGCATCGCGCGAGCGGCGGCGCGATGGCGTCCGCGGCTGCCCCGGGCACCGAGGAGCCGCACGGCGAGGCCTTCGAGGGCGTCCTCCCGCAGATCCCTGAGGTCCCGCAGGTCCCGGTGGTAGAAGGCCAACCCCTCTGCCGTGAGCCGGGGGTTCTGGAAGGCGTGGGCGCAGTCCCCGCACTCGTCGACGACGAACGTGCCGGGCTTGCGCTGCACCAGATCCGACGTACGCAGCAGGGTGCGCAGCCGTCTCGAGCCGCACCAGGGGCAGTCGTCCCGGCGTGGTTCGTGGAACCGTCCGGTGCCCTGGGCGAGTTCGGCGGCGTAGGCGGCGCGGCGTTCGGCGATCGACTGCGGCGTGCGGGGCATGGGCGCTCCTGGGGGACGCGGGGCCGTTGGGGGGCGGCCGGAGGACCTGGGCGGGGACTACCGGGCCGTACGACAATCCGACACAAACCGTACGTAGCGGAACGGGATCCGGGGCGCAACGACGTGGCGCGGACGTGTTCGATCGCTGCCGGTACTGTTCGGCGAATGAGCTCGCTTAATCTCGACGACTTCACCGATCTGATCGAGCGCCCCGACGGAGGGGTGCGCCGGGACGCCGAGGCGCGCCGGGAGCGCCAGATCGTGCCGCCCGGGTCACTGGGCCGCCTCGACGACCTGGGTGAGTGGCTGGCGGCGGCGCAGTCCGCTGTGCCGGTGCGGCCGATCGAGCACCCGCGTGTGGTGCTGTTCGCGGGCGACCACGGGGTCGCCGAACTCGGCGTGTCGGCGCGGCCCGTCGGCAGCGCCGACCAGTTGGTGCGGGCGGTCCTGGAGGGCGCCAGCCCGGCCGCGATCCTGGCCCGGCGGCTCGGCGTGCCGGTGCGCGTCGTCGACATGGCGCTGGACTGCGAGCCGGACGGGCTGCCCGGCGAGGTCGTACGGCGTCGGGTGCGGCGCGGTTCGGGACGTATCGACGTCGAGGACGCGCTGACTCTGGAGGAGGCGGAGGCCGCGTTCCGCTCGGGTGTCGCGGTCGCGGACGAAGAGGCGGACTCCGGTACGGATCTGGTGGTGCTCGGTGACATCAGTGTCGGCGGGACCACGGCGGCCGCCGTGCTGGTCGCCGCGCTGTGCGGGACCGACGCGTCCGTCGTGACCGGGCGGGGCGGGCGGGCCATCGACGACCTCGCGTGGATGCGCAAGTGCGCCGCCGTGCGCGACGCCCTGCGACGGGCCCGGCCCGTGCTCGGGGATCAGCTGCAGCTGCTCGCGACGGTCGGCGGGGCGGACCTCGCGGCGATGACCGGGTTCCTCTTGCAGAGTGCGGTGCGGAAGATGCCGGTGATCCTCGACGGGGTCGTCTCCGCCGCGTGCGCCCTGGTCGGGCAGCGGGTCGCCTTTCGCGCGCCGGACTGGTGGCTGGCCGGCCAGAACAGCGGCGAGCCGGCCCAGGCGAAGGCGCTGGACCGGATGGCCCTGGAGCCCCTGCTCGACCACGGGGTGACCGTCGGCGAGGGCGCGGGCGCGCTGCTGGCACTGCCCCTGGTCCAGGCGGCAGCCGCCCTGGCAGCCGACCTGCCGGAGGCGGCTCCTTCCCCCGAGACGAAGCCCGCGAACGAGGACTCCGAGGCGGACGAGAACGCGGACGAGGACGAGGCCGTCGACGAGTAATCGCGATACGGCCGTTCGGCACCAGCACCGAAATCCGCCGCCGCGGCTGTGGGCCGTGGCGGCGGATTTTCCTTGCCGAAGCAGAGGTGGCAGCGACGGCGACCGGCACCGACGGACAAGTCGAGGGCCACCTCGGCCGCCGACCGAGACGGGCGGGCGGGCGGGAAGCACCCGGCGCGGAGCGGCGTGACCGCAGCCGCTCGAGGACACCTCAGCCGCCGACCGAGACCGACGGGTGAGCGGGAAGCACCCGGCGCGGAGCACCGAAGTTGCCGACGCGGAGCCGCGTGACAGCAACCGCTCGAAGGCACCTCAGCCGCCGACCGAGACCGACGGGTGAGCGGGAAGCACCCGGCGCGGAGCACCGGAGTTGCCGGCGCGGAGCGCCGAAGAAGATGCCGTGGAGCGGTGAAGAGCCCGCCACAGAGCCCAGCCGCAGCGCAGACGTACCACCCGCCGCACCCCTCCCCCGCACACACCACCCCGCCCCATATCATCGCCCTTTATGGGAGATGCCCGAATTGCCGCCGAGCGGGAGCGGGCGTCGGCCCGCCAGGGGGACGGGGACCGGCGGTCCACCGCTGCCTCACGGCGCGCCGCCGCCTTCGCCGTCTGGTATCTGCGTGCCGTCACGTTCATCAACTTCCTGAGCGCCGTGTGGGTCTCGCTCGGGCAGGACGTGCGCCGGCACAACACGGAGAACTACTTCACGCCGTACCTGCTGACAGCGGGCTTCGCATCCGGTGTGTTCACGATGTTCCTCGCCATCACCATGCGGCGGCGCAAACGAGCCGCGTGGATCCTCAACTTCGTCCTCAGCGGGCTGTTCCTGCTGCTGTTCGCCGTGGCGATGGTGTTCCCGGAGATCCGCCAGTACGCGCAGAACTGGATCTCTCTCGTCCTGACCGCCGCGTTCGTCGCCTCGCTCGCCGTCGGCCGCCGGGAGTTCTACGCGAAGGGCGACCGGTCGAACCCCAAGCTCGCCGCGGCCGTCGCGGTCGGTGGGCTGCTGGTCACCTCGCTGCTCGCCACGTTGCTGGTCACGGTGACCAACCAGGCCCACGACGCGCACCGTTCGACCTTCCTCGACCGCTGGCGCTACGGCACCCTGCGGCTCGTCTCGGTCGCCGCCGACGACTCCCACTTCCCCGGGATCGCGACGCCCAACTGGGTCAACGTCGCCATCAACGCGTTCAGCACCCTGCTGGTCCTCGCCGTCTTCTACGCGGCCTTCCGCTCCCGCCGCGCCGTCGACCCGCTCACCGAGGACGACGAGAAGCTGCTGCGCGCGCTGCTGGAGAAGAACGGCGACCGTGACTCACTCGGCTACTTCGCCCTGCGGCGCGAGAAGAGCGTCGTCTGGTCGCCGACCGGCAAGGCCGCGGTGGCGTACCGCGTCGTCGGCGGCGTCTCGCTGGCCTCCGGCGACCCGATCGGCGACCCGGAGGCATGGCCCGGCGCCATCGAGCCCTGGCTCGCCGAGGCCCGCGCGCACGGCTGGATCCCGGCGGTGATGGGCGCGAGCGAGGAGGCGGGCACCATCTACTCCCGGCACGGCCTCGACGCCCTCGAACTCGGCGATGAAGCCCTCGTGGAAACCGCCGAGTTCACCCTCGAAGGGCGGGCCATGCGCACCGTCCGGCAGGCCTACAACCGGGTCAAGCGGGCGGGCTACCAGGTGCGCATCCGGCGCCACGAGGACATCGCGGCCGACGAGATGGCGTATCTCCTGCGGCGCGCCGACGACTGGCGGGACGGGGCGACCGAGCGCGGGTTCAGCATGGCGCTCGGTCGGCTCGGCGACCCGGACGACGGGCAGTGCGTGATGCTCGAATGCACCGACGCCCAGGGTGAGTTGAGGGCGGTGCTGTCGTTCGTGCCGTGGGGGCCGCACGGGCTCTCCCTGGACCTCATGCGGCGCGACCGCGACTCCGAGAACGGGCTGATGGAGTTCATGGTGATCGAACTCCTGCGACGGGCCCAAGAGATCAAGATCACTCAGGTCTCGCTCAACTTCGCCATGTTCCGTTCGGTCTTTGAACGTGGCGCACGCCTCGGCGCGGGACCGGTCCTGCGACTGTGGCGCTCACTGCTCAGCTTCTTCTCGCGCTGGTGGCAGATCGAGTCGCTGTACCGCGCCAACGCAAAGTACCGGCCCATCTGGGAGCCGCGGTTCCTGCTCTTCGAGAAGAGCGCGGACCTGCTGCGCATCGGTGTCGCGTCCGCGCGCGCCGAGGGGTTCCTGGAGGCGCCGGGACTGCCGAAGTGGCTGCACCGAAAGCACCTGGAGTCGCACAGATGAACACGCTCGCCCGCTGGGCCCGCGCCGAATGGGGACTGCTGTTCGTCACCGTTCGCGGCGCGCTCGCCGAAAGGCGTCTGCGGGCGATCCCCATGACCATCGGCGCGGTGTGTCTGACGGCCGTGCTCCAGTTCGTGCAGAACCAGTCGTGGGGCTTTCAGTTCGTCCAGAACATCGGCTCCGTACGGGCCGAGGAGCCGCTCTGGGCGGCCCTCCTGCGCACCCCGCTCTCCTTGTTCGTGCCGGCCCTGGACCTCCCGGTGTGGGGTGCGCTCGCGCAGATCCTCGTCGTGTTCGGCATCGCCGAGATCTGTCTCGGCTGGTGGCGCACGCTCGTCATCGCGTACGTCGCCACGCTGGCCGGGACGCTCTACGCGCGCGTCGGCATCGCCCTCGGCCCGCACAGCCCGCTGGGGCTGCCCGGGTCGGACGCGCAGGTCGTCGACACCGGCCCGTCGGCGGCCGTGGTGGGCCTGGCCGTGTTCCTCGGCTGGCGCTATCGCGCGCACATCACGGCGGGTGTGGTCATCGGGGCCATGGTGGTGGAGGTGCTCCTCAAGGAGAACCTGGCCGGCAAGGAACACCTCGCGGCCATCGCCGCCGTGCTGGTGGTGTGCGGGATTTCCGCGTTACGCCACGAGCGTCACCGGTGTCCGGGCACGGACCGGGCGATCTCGTCGTCGGGTTTGCCGCCGATCCAGTCCTGAAACCTGCGGCTGGGGCCCGCCCAGCGCCGGTCGTGGCGGTAGGCGCGCAGTCGCGCCTTGGCCCGGGCGCGCGGCCTTCGGCCATAGAGGCGTTTGGCCCACGGGGAGCCGGGCCGGGCCAGCCGGACCGCGCCGACCAGGGCGACGAAGGGGACGATCACGCCGAAGACGGCGGTGCGCGTCTTGCCCTTGCTGAGGGCGAGCAGCGCGAAGAGGAAGTTCAACGCCACGGTCAGGATCACGCCTCCGCGGTCCTGCAGTTCCTGATCGGTGAGGTCGTTGACGCCGAACGGCGCGAAGCCGCCGAGGACGAGGCCGACGAGAGCCGCCGTGACGACCACGACCTCCACGCTCTGGCGGCCGGCCTCGGTCCAGTAGACGTCGTCGAGGTGCAGGACCAACGCGAACTCGTCGAGCACCAGGCCCGCGCCGATCCCGAACAGCACGGCGCTCAGGTACGCGCCGAACCCGTACCGGCTGCTGGCCACCGCGCCGAAGCCGCCGACGACCATCAGCAGGACACCGGGCACGACGTGGTGGATGTGCAGGCCACCGGCCTTCACATTGCCGAAGGGGCCCTTGCCCGCGCGGATCAGCCGGACGATGACACGGGTGATCACGAAGGTCAGCACGAAGGAGGCGAGCGCCAGCAACAGTGGCAGCTTTCCCGGTTCGACGATGTTCCGGTACAACCAATGACCCATATGTGAACTTTATCCAGACAGTCGAGCGATGTTCGCGCCGGTCGCGTCAGGCCCACGTGCTTTTCCGGCCGGGGTCCGGGGGTTGTCCCCGGGAGAACGCAGCATCCACAGCCGCTGTCTGCGCCCTGCGGGCATCCGGGTACCCTGCGCCGGTGTCCAAGACGGCGTCCAAGACCCCCCTGCCCGACAGCCTCCGCTTCGCTTTCGGCACCCTCACCGTGCTGCCCGTCAAGGTGACCCGCTGGGACCGCGATGCCGCGCGCGGCGGAATGCTGTGCGCGCCCCTTGCCGGGCTGGTGGTCGGGGCAGGCGCGGCGCTCCTGGGCGTGGCACTGCTCGCGATGGGCGCGGGCCCGTTGCTGGCCGCCGTGGCCTCGGCCGCCGTACCGGCCGCGCTCACCCGGGGCCTGCATCTGGACGGGCTCGCCGACACCGCGGACGGCCTCGGCAGCGGCAAGCCCGCCGAGGACGCGCTGCGAATCATGAAGCAGTCGGACATCGGCCCGTTCGGCGTGATCACCCTGCTGTTCGTGCTGCTCGCCCAGGTGGCCGCGCTTTTCCAGGCGTACGACACCTCGTGGGCCCGGGGCGCGCTCGCCGCCGTCGTCTCGGCGACCGCGGCCCGCCTCGCCCTCACGCTGGCCGCCCGCACCGGGGTGCCCCCGGCCCGCCCCGAGGGCCTGGGCGCCGCGGTCGCGGGCACGGTCCCGGTGCGCGGCGCGCTGCTGGTGACGGTGGCCGTCGTCGGCGCGGCGGCGGGCGCGGGCGCGCTGGTCGGGACGTACGACCTCGTGCGCGGTGCGGTGGCGGTGCTCGCCGCCTGCGCGGCCGCCGAACTCCTGCTGCGCCACTGCACACGCCGCTTCGGCGGCATCACGGGCGATGTGTTCGGCGGCCTCGCCGAGACGGCGGCAACGACGGCGCTGGTCGTTCTGTCACTGGGCTGAAACGATCACCGGCGAACGGCACGCGCGCCCCTCCACCCCCACTAATCTGATCCGCCGAACAGACAAAGGATCGTGATCGGGGGATGTCTGTGCCGAACATGCTGAAACTGCCGAAACTTCGGCGGTTCCTGGCCTGGTTCATCGACTTCGCACTGGTGCTCGCGGCGGCGTCCGCGCTCGCGGTGCTCACCTTCCACCGGATATCCGCTCTCGTGACGGATGTCCCCGACCTCGCCACGCGGGGCGGCTGGGACATCCTCACCTCGCGGGGCGATGTCATCGACGCCTCCGAGGGGTTCGGGCTCTCCCTCTGGCACAAGGTGGTCCGGGACGTCGAGCAGGCCTTCGGGCTCCTTGTGGTGGCCACCTTCCTCTACCAGTGGGCGGCGCTCGCCCTGACCGGATGCACGGTCGGCAAGGCGCTGCTCGGCCTCAAGGTCACGCCGAGCCCCCCGCGCCGGGCGGCGCTGCGGGCGGCGGTGACGACGACGGCCGATGTCGCCGTGTACGCGCTGGCCTGCATCCTGCTGGTGGAGGGCGAGTTCGCGCTCTCGGTGCTGGTGTGGGCCGTCGCCGTCGTGATCTTCTTCCTCAACGCCCTGCCCGTGCTCTCCCCGAGCCGCCGCTCCCTGGCCGACCGGCTGGCCGGCACGGCGGTCACCGGCCTTGGGCTCAGCATGCCCGGCGCCACGCCCCCAGCTCGTACTTTTTGAGCATCGAGCTCAGCTTCAACCGACCGGCCTCGGGGCAGAAGGCGCTGGTCCGGAGCTCGTACTCGACGTGGAAGACGGCCTTGTGCGCGGCGATGAACGGCCTGAGCCGTCCGCACTCCTTGTACTGGGCGCACTGTTCATTGACCGCGAAGTCGAAGTCCCCCACCAGCTGGGGGATTTGGTCGAGGTCGTTCTTCAGCCCGACGGCGAGACCGCGGTCGTGGGCCAGCTTCGCAATGAGCCGGTTGTAGCGGAGCTGGTCGGCGGCCTTCAGGGGGAAGCCGGTGCGGTTGAGGTAGCCGTCCATGTTGTCGGGCTCCACCGCGTCGAAGCCCTTCTCGCGGCACATGTCGATACGGGCCGCCATGAGGGGCTCCAGCACGTCGGTACGGCGGAGGTCGAGCCAGCGCTCGCCCTTCCACCCGTTGCCGCGCCCCAGCACCGACTTGGGGAACTTCGCCGCGTCCGGGCGGAACTCCTCCCAGGCGCCGGTGGAGACGTAGCAGATGACCTTGCGGCCGCGGCGGTGCAGATCGGCGACCGTCGCCCCGGAGTGGTCGAAGCCGTCGATGTCGTAGACCGGCACGTCGACGTTCTTGTCCAGGCGTCCGCTGAGCTGCCACTGCCAGGCCACGCCCGGGCGGGGCTGCCAGCGCGCGCCCGGCTTCCCGTTGTCCTCGGGGACGCTCGTGCAGCCCGCGAGCAGCACCAGCAACCCCAGGAGGAACAGAACGCGTTTCATCGGGAGGGCTCCAGCCTGTGCGGCAACGTATCCCAAGGATGATCGCCGACGCCCGGCACCGCACAGTGCAGGGCGGCGCCCCGCTCCCGTACCGCCGCCGGGTCGACACCGGCGGGCACGCCGTACACGAGGTGGCACGGCCGCGCTCCGGTCCCCGTCCACGGCGGGAGGGGCTCGTGCGGTACGACTCCCATGTGCGCTCACCGGAACACGATGAGTGTCACCCAGATCACCGGGAGTGAAGGGTGGGAGGTGGACACCACGCCACCGGGCAGTGAACACCCGCAGGAATGAGCGAAACCCGGCCCCGAGCGTAGGCTCGTCCCGGGTACTTACCCGAGCGACCTCACGGGAGGTGCAGGCACGCACCGAACGACGCGAGAACGCACCCGCACTTCCCTGAGGCCGCTACCCCGGTAGGGACCGCCCCCGCAGGCAGGATCTAGGGTCAGCCGTCGGGCCCGGTCGACCCACCCCAATCGGCCACAGCAACTTCAACGGAAGCGAGATTTCACCACCGTGACTGCTCTCACTCTCAGCACCGCCGCAGCGTCCGGTCTGCGGGCCGACGCGATCGTCGTCGGTGTCGCGAAGGGCCCCAAGGGCCCGGTCGTCGCACCGGGCGCCGAGGCCGTGGACAACGCGTACGACGGCTCTCTCGCCGGAATCCTGGAGACCCTCGGCGCCACCGGGGCCGAGGGCGAGGTGACGAAGCTGCCCGCGCCCTCCGGTTTCAAGGCACCCGTCGTCGTGGCCGTCGGCCTGGGAGCGGTCCCGGAGAAGGACGACACGTTCGGCGCCGAGGCGCTCCGCCGCGCGGCCGGTGTCGCCGCCCGCGCACTCGCCGGTGCCAAGAAGGCCGCCTTCGCCCTGCCGATCGCGGACGCCGCCGACGCCGGTACCGTCGCCGAGGGCGCCCGCCTGGGTGCGTATGCCTTCGACGCCTACAAGGACAACGGCAAGGACGCCAAGAACGGCAAGGCCCCGCTCGGCGAGGTCGCGCTGCTCGGCGGCAAGCCCCGCGACGCGGCGTACAAGGCGGCCATCGCGCGCGCCATCGCCGTGACCGAAGAGCTCAACCGCGCCCGCGACCTCATCAACACCCCGCCGAACGACCTCAACCCGGAGTCCTTCGCCGCCGTCGCCACCGCCGCCGGCAAGGAGCACGGCATCAAGGTGCAGGTGCTCGACGAGAAGGCCCTGGCGAAGGGCGGCTACGGCGGCATCCTCGGCGTCGGCGCGGGTTCGGCCGCCGCTCCCCGCCTGGTCAAGCTGTCGTACACCTCCTCCAAGGCGACCAAGCACCTCGCCTTCGTCGGCAAGGGCATCACGTACGACTCGGGCGGCATCTCCCTCAAGCCCGCCGGGCACAACGAGACGATGAAGTGCGACATGAGCGGCGCGGCGGCGGTCTTCGCCGCCGTGGTCGCCGCCGCGCGCCTCGGCCTGGACGTCAACGTCACCGGCTGGCTCGCCCTCGCCGAGAACATGCCGTCCGGCTCCGCCACCCGTCCCGGTGACGTGCTGCGCATGTACAGCGGCAAGACCGTCGAGGTCCTCAACACGGACGCCGAGGGCCGCCTGGTCCTCGCCGACGCGCTGTGGAAGGCGTCGGAGGAGAAGCCGGACGCGATCATCGACGTGGCGACGCTGACCGGCGCGATGGTGCTGGCGCTCGGCAACCGCACCTTCGGCGTGATGGCCAACGACGACGCGTTCCGCGCCTCGATCGTCGAGGCCGCGGAGGAGGTCGGCGAGCAGTCCTGGCCGATGCCGCTGCCCGAGCACCTGCGCAAGGGCATGGACTCCCCCACCGCCGACATCGCCAACATGGGCGAGCGGATGGGCGGCGGCCTGGTCGCCGGTCTGTTCCTGCGCGAGTTCGTGGGCGAGGGGATCACCTGGGCCCACCTCGACATCGCGGGCCCGGCGTTCAACGAGTCCGGCCCGTTCGGCTACACGCCCAAGGGCGGCACCGGTTCCGCGGTCCGCACCCTGGTCCGCCTCGCCGAACTGACGGCGGCGGGCGACCTGGGCTGAGTCCCTGGCCCGTGCGAGCGGCCCCGGGTCCTGGTGACCCGGGGCCGCTCCCATGGCCGTACGAGGGTTCCGCCCTCGCCGAAATCCGTAGGTTCCCCCACATCCGCACCCCTTCGACGTGATGGATCAGACGTCTCACACACCGGCCCGGCGTCTCGAACGCCGTCGACAAGTGCGAAGATGGGTTCTCGGCAGGACAGGGCCCCCACCACAGGGCCGAAGAAGAGCGGCCGGACACCAGCCGCCGACCGGTCACTGGAGACCGGCGTGGCGCACATGCATGGAGGACGTGACGTGGCGAACGACGCCAGCACCGTTTTCGACCTAGTGATCCTCGGCGGTGGTAGCGGCGGTTACGCCGCGGCGCTGCGCGGAGCGCAGCTGGGCCTGGACGTCGCCCTGATCGAGAAGGACAAGGTCGGCGGTACCTGCCTGCACCGTGGGTGCATCCCCACCAAGGCCCTGCTGCACGCGGGCGAGGTCGCCGATCAGGCCCGCGAGAGCGAGCAGTTCGGCGTCAAGGCCACCTTCGAGGGCATCGACGTACCGGCCGTCCACAAGTACAAGGACGGCGTCATCTCCGGCCTGTACAAGGGTCTGCAGGGTCTCATCGCGTCCCGCAAGGTGACGTACATCGAGGGCGAGGGCCGTCTGTCCTCCCCCACCTCCGTCGACGTGAACGGCCGGCGCATCCAGGGCCGCCACGTGCTCCTCGCCACCGGCTCCGTGCCGAAGTCGCTGCCGGGCCTGGAGATCGACGGCAACCGCATCATCTCCTCGGACCACGCGCTGGTCCTGGACCGCGTCCCGCAGTCCGCGATCGTGCTCGGCGGCGGCGTCATCGGCGTCGAGTTCGCCTCGGCGTGGAAGTCCTTCGGCACCGACGTGACGGTGATCGAGGGCCTCAAGCACCTCGTCCCGGTCGAGGACGAGAACTCCTCCAAGCTTCTTGAGCGCGCGTTCCGCAAGCGCGGCATCAAGTTCAACCTGGGCACCTTCTTCTCGAAGGCCGAGTACACCCAGAACGGTGTCAAGGTCACCCTCGCCGACGGCAAGGAGTTCGAGGCCGAGGTGCTGCTCGTCGCCGTCGGCCGCGGCCCGGTCTCCGCCGGTCTCGGCTACGAGGAGCAGGGCGTCGCGATGGACCGCGGCTACGTGCTGGTCGACGAGTACATGCGGACGAACGTCCCGACCATCTCCGCCGTCGGTGATCTGGTCCCGACGCTCCAGCTCGCGCACGTCGGCTTCGCCGAGGGCATCCTGGTGGCGGAGCGTCTGGCCGGTCTCAAGACCGTTCCGATCGACTACGACGGTGTTCCGCGGGTGACGTACTGCCACCCCGAGGTCGCCTCCGTGGGCATCACCGAGGCCAAGGCCAAGGAGATCTACGGCGCGGACAAGGTCGTCGCTCTGAAGTACAACCTCGCGGGCAACGGCAAGAGCAAGATCCTCAACACCGCGGGCGAGATCAAGCTCGTCCAGGTGAAGGACGGTGCCGTGGTCGGCGTCCACATGGTCGGCGACCGCATGGGCGAGCAGGTCGGCGAGGCCCAGCTGATCTACAACTGGGAAGCGCTGCCCGCCGAGGTCGCCCAGCTCATCCACGCCCACCCGACGCAGAACGAGGCGCTCGGCGAGGCCCACCTGGCCCTCGCGGGCAAGCCGCTGCACTCGCACGACTGATCAGCCACCGGCTGGCCCCAGTCACCGCGTCGAGCAGGGCGCGACGACGACCACAGACTTCCGCACCATTCGTAAGGAGCAACAGAAACCATGGCGGTTTCCGTAACCCTTCCGGCGCTCGGTGAGAGCGTCACCGAGGGCACTGTCACCCGCTGGCTGAAGGCCGAGGGCGAGCGCGTCGAGGCCGACGAGCCGCTGCTCGAGGTGTCGACCGACAAGGTCGACACCGAGATCCCCTCCCCCGTCGCCGGTGTGCTCTCCTCCATCAAGGTCGCCGAGGACGAGACGGTCGAGGTCGGCGCCGAGCTGGCCGTCATCGACGACGGCACCGGTGCCCCCGCTGCCGCCCCGGCTCCGGCCGCCGAGCCCGCCCCCGTGGCCGCGCCGGCCCCCGCCCCGGTCGCCGAGGCCCCCGCGGCTCCGGCCGCACCGGCCCCCGCCGCCGCCCCCGCCGCTCCGGCCGGTGGCGCCACCGGTACCGACGTCGTGCTGCCCGCACTGGGCGAGTCGGTCACCGAGGGCACCGTCACCCGCTGGCTGAAGGAGGTCGGCGAGGAGGTCGCGGAGGACGAGCCGCTGCTCGAGGTCTCCACGGACAAGGTCGACACCGAGATCCCCGCGCCGGTCGCCGGCGTACTGCTGGAGATCGTGGTCGGCGAGGACGAGACCGCCGAGGTCGGCGCCAAGCTGGCCGTCATCGGCGCGCCCGGCGCCGCTCCGGCCGCCGCCCCCGCGGCTCCGGCTGCCCCGGCTGCGGCTCCGGCCGCCCCCGCCGCCCCGGCTCCCGCGGCTCCGGCTCCGGCCGCCCCGGCCGCTGCCGCCCCGGCTCCGGTTCAGCCCGCGGCTCCGGCCCCGGTCGCGCCCGCCGCTCCGGCTCCCGCGCCGGTCGCAGCGCCCGCCCCGGTCACCCCCGCTCCGGCTCCGGCCGCGCAGGCCACCGACGAGGGCGCGTACGTGACCCCGCTGGTGCGCAAGCTCGCCGCTGAGAACGGCGTCGACCTGGCTGCCGTCAAGGGCACCGGCGTCGGCGGCCGTATCCGCAAGCAGGACGTCCTCGCCGCCGCCGAGGCCGCGAAGGCCGCTGCCGCCGCTCCGGCGCCGGCTGCCGCTGCCGCCCCGGCCGCCGCCAAGAAGGCGCCGGCCCTGGAGGTCTCTCCCCTCCGCGGCCAGACCGTCAAGATGCCGCGCATCCGCAAGGTCATCGGCGACAACATGGTCAAGGCCCTGCACGAGCAGGCCCAGCTCTCCTCGGTCGTCGAGGTGGACGTCACCCGCCTGATGCGCCTGCGCGCCCAGGCCAAGGACTCCTTCGCCGCGCGCGAGGGCGTCAAGCTCTCCCCGATGCCGTTCTTCGTGAAGGCGGCGGCCCAGGCGCTGAAGGCCCACCCGGTCATCAATGCCCGGATCAACGAGGCCGAGGGCACGATCAGCTACTTCGACACCGAGAACATCGGTATCGCGGTGGACTCGGAGAAGGGCCTGATGACCCCGGTCATCAAGGGTGCGGGCGACCTGAACATCGCCGGCATCTCCAAGGCCACGGCCGACCTGGCGGGCAAGGTCCGCGCCAACAAGATCACTCCGGACGAGCTGTCCGGCGCGACCTTCACGATCTCCAACACCGGCTCGCGCGGCGCGCTCTTCGACACGATCATCGTGCCGCCGAACCAGGTCGCGATCCTGGGCATCGGCGCCACGGTCAAGCGTCCGGCCGTCATCGAGACGGAGGAGGGCACCGTCATCGGCGTCCGCGACATGACGTACCTGACGCTCTCCTACGACCACCGCCTGGTGGACGGCGCCGACGCCGCCCGCTACCTGACGGCGGTCAAGGCGATCCTGGAGGCGGGCGAGTTCGAGGTCGAGCTCGGCCTGTAGTCCTTCATCGCGTCATCGCTTGTGCGACGCCCCTGTCCGGGACCTTCCGGGCGGGGGCATCGCGTTTCCCCGAGACCGCTTAGTGCGACTTCAGCGTCTTGTCCGTCCACAGCACCAGCGTCTCCACCCACACGTTCGGGATCTCCGTCTGGTATGCGGGCGTCAAGTGCCGTGTGCGGTACGCCTTGAGAACGTCGTACGTGGCGTCGAGGCAGTCGCGGGAGCCGAGGTCGCCGGTCTTCGGGTCGATACCGACGAGGAAGCCGCGGCTCTCGACCGTACGGACCATGGCGCGGGCCGAGGCGACGTCGCCGGCCGACGAGGACGTGCAGCGGTAACGGCTGTACGGGTGGGTCGACTTGCCGGGGTAGTGGGCGTCGCGGGACATGTCGCTCAGCATCCGGGCGTACGTGCCCTCGGCGTGCCAGGCGCCGATGTAGCCGCCGGGCGGGGTGTAGAGCGCGTTGGTCGGGTTCTCGACGGCGCCGTACTCCCAGCGGTCGGTGCCCGTGATGCGGAAGCCCCAGCCGGTGTGGCCGAACTTCTGGGCGCCGTCCGGCTTGACGAAGACGCAGGCGCCGCCGGGACCGGCGGGCTGCCCGGCCGAGCCCGTGCCGGCCGGACCGGTGCCGCCTGAACCCGGGGCGCCCGAGGTGCCGGTGGACTGCCCGTCGCTCGGTTGCGCCGCCGCTCCCACGTCCGTCGGCCCGCAGCCGGTCATGCCCACGACCGCTCCTGCCACGAGAGCCGCCGTCGCCCAGCGCACCCCTCGCTTCCGTCCCCATCCGCTCATGCCGTCCCCCTGGCCGTCACGGGGGCACCCCTCCCGGGAACCCCTGTGCCGACCCACACATCGTGCGGGCCGCGCGGGTTCTCGGGGTGACACGGACGTGACGCATCCGGGCCCCGCCCGGTACGGGTCTTTACAGCCCCCGGCACTCTGACAGCGTGTAAGTCTCGTCTCACCTGCATGAAAGCGCCCCCGTGCGCCTCTCACCGGCGGGGGCGCGGCCTTATTGTCTAAACGTCAAACGCCCTGGGTCCCGCCCGTCGCCCGACCACCACTCCTCAACGAGGCCCTTCGGGCCGCAGCATTGGATTCAAGCCCCCGCCGAAGGAGCTCTCATGACCGCGCCCGTCGTCCACTCGCTGCGCGAACAGATCCGCGAGCACATCGTGGAGGGGATCGTCAGCGGGCGCTGGAAGCCGGGCGAGCGGATCGTGGAGCGGCGGATCGCCACGGAGCTGGAGGTCAGCCAAACCCCGGTGCGCGAGGCGCTGCGCGAGCTGGAGTCGCTGCGGCTGATCGAGTCGGCGCCGAACAAGGGCGTACGGGTGCGCAATCTGACCGCCGCCGACCTGGAGGAGAGCTACCCCGTACGAGCCGGTCTGGAGGCCATCGCGGCGGAGCTGGCGGCCGAACGGCTCGCCCAGGACTGCTCGGCCCTGGAGCCGCACGTCGCTGCCCTGTACGAGGCCGACCGGCTGGCGGACGGGACCGGTCAGGTGCGGCACACCGTGGCCTTCCACCGCGAGCTGGTGCGGGCCGCCGGGAACTCGGTGCTGCTGCACACGTGGGAGGGCCTGGGCATCGAGGTGTTCACCGCCCTCTCCATCCGGTGGCTCGGGACCGTGCAGCAGTCGTACGCGGAGGAGCACCAGGCCCTCGTGGACGCGTTCAGGCGGCGGGACCCGCTGATCGCCGACCTGGTGAAGGCGCATGTGCTCGGCTGCGCCCCGCGCCCCTGACACAGGGGAGCAGTCACGCGCTCAAGCGTGCTCTCACCTGCACAAACCTTCGATTTCAAGGCACCGGGTGCCTGTGTTCAAGGCACCGGGTGCCGACTTTCTCGACCTGAAGAGGTTTTGCCCCGCAACCCTTTGATCGATCATCGATCAGGGAGTTAGAGTCACGACGGGCTTCCACCAGAGCCCGCCGCCCTGTCCTGCCAAAGACCAAGGGCACCCCCGAAAACCCCTTACCGATGAGGGAACCCCCCTCCGCATCCGGAAGGCGGCGCAATGACCGACCCCACCGCAATCCAGCCGAGCGAGCTCGATCAGCTCCCGGACCGCGACCCCGAGGAGACCGCCGAATGGCAGGCCTCCCTGGACGCCGTTACCAAGGCGGCCGGGCCGCACCGTGCCGCGTACCTGATGCGCCGCACGCTGGAGCGCGCCGAGGGCAACGGCATCGCGCTGCCCAAGCTGCTCGAGACGGACTACGTCAACACCATCCCCACCGCCGCTGAGCCCGTCGTGGACGGCGACGAGGAGATGGAGCGGAAGATCACCGCGTGGAACCGCTGGAACGCGGCCGCGATGGTGACCCGCGGCAGCAAATACGGCGTCGGCGGCCACATCGCCACCTTCGCCTCCGCCGCCTGGCTCTACGAGACCGGCTTCAACCACTTCTTCAGGGGCAAGGAGGCCGACGGGTCCGGCGACCAGCTCTACATCCAGGGCCACGCCTCCCCCGGCATCTACGCCCGCGCCTTCCTCGACGGCCGGCTCAGCGAGCAGCACCTCGACCACTTCCGCCAGGAGTCCGGCGGCAACGGTCTGCCGTCGTACCCGCACCCGCGCCGCCTCCCCTGGCTGTGGGAGTTCCCGACCGTCTCGATGGGCCTCGGCCCGCTGTCGGCGATCTATCAGGCGCGCTTCAACCGCTACCTCACCAACCGCGGCATCAAGGACGTCTCGCAGTCGCACGTCTGGGCCTTCCTCGGTGACGGCGAGATGGACGAGCCGGAGTCGACGGCGGCACTCGCGCTCGCCTCGCGTGAGGGTCTGGACAACCTGACCTTCGTCATCAACTGCAACCTGCAGCGCCTCGACGGCCCGGTCCGCGCCAACTTCAAGATCGTGCAGGAGCTGGAGGCCCAGTTCCGCGGCGCCGGCTGGAACGTCATCAAATCGCTGTGGGGCTCGGCCTGGGACGAGCTGTTCCAGCTCGAC
Source organism: Streptomyces sp. NPDC050564 (assembly GCF_044457265.1). Taxonomy (NCBI): domain Bacteria; kingdom Bacillati; phylum Actinomycetota; class Actinomycetes; order Kitasatosporales; family Streptomycetaceae; genus Streptomyces; species Streptomyces sp. NPDC050564. Next base: position 190,076 of record NZ_JBITGS010000006.1, read on the forward strand.
ACCACCGGCGCGCTCGTACGCCGCCTGCGCCAGGTACCCGACGCGCAGGTGCAGACGTACCAGACCCGTGACGCCGCCTACATCCGCCAGGACTTCTTCGGCGCCGACCCGGCGCTCGTCGAGATGGCGAAGCTGCTCAGCGACGACAAGATCCTGGAGTGCTTCCACCTCTCCCGCGGTGGTCACGAGTCCCGCAAGGTGTACGCGGCCTACAAGGCGGCCGTCGAGCACAAGGGCGCGCCGACGGTCATCCTGGCCCAGACGGTCAAGGGCTTCACGCTCGGCCAGGGCTTCGCGTCCAAGAACGCCAACCACCAGATGAAGAAGCTGACGGTGGACGAGTTCAAGCAGATGCGTGACCTGCTCGAACTGCCCATCTCCGACAGCCAGTTCGCCGACGGTGTCGTTCCTTACGGCCACCCGGGTGCCGACGCCCCCGAGGTCCGTTACCTCCAGGAGCGCCGCGCGGCCCTCGGCGGCCCGGCTCCGGCCCGTCGTACGCACGCCCTCGCTCCGCTGCCCGCCCCGGCCGACAAGACCTTCGCGTCGTTCGACAAGGGCTCCGGCTCGCAGAACGTGGCGACGACGATGGCCTTCGTCCGCCTGGTCAAGGACCTGGTCCGCGACAAGCAGACCGGCAGGCGCTGGGTGCCGATCGTCCCCGACGAGGCGCGCACCTTCGGCATGGAGAGCCTCTTCCCCTCCCTCGGCATCTACTCGCCCAAGGGCCAGACGTACGAGCCGGTCGACCGCGACCAGCTGATGTACTACAAGGAGGCCAAGGACGGCCAGATCCTCAACGAGGGGATCACCGAGGCCGGCTCCATGGCCGACTTCATCGCCGCGTCCACCGCGTACGCCACGCACGGCGAAGCGATGATTCCGTTCTACATCTTCTACTCGATGTTCGGCTGGCAGCGCACGGCCGACCAGATGTGGCAACTCGGCGACCAGCTCGGCCGCGGCTTCCTGGTCGGTGCCACCGCCGGTCGTACGACGCTGACCGGCGAGGGCCTCCAGCACGCCGACGGCCACTCCCCGGTCATCGCCGCGACCAACCCGGCCGCCCTGTCCTACGACCCGGCGTTCGCCTACGAGATCGCGACGATCGTCAAGGACGGTCTGCGCCGTATGTACGGCGAGGCGGCCCCGGGCGAGGACCCGAACGTCTTCTACTACCTGACGGTCTACAACGAGCCGATGCCGCAGCCCGCCAAGCCGGCCGGCCTCGGTATCGACCAGGGCATCGTCAAGGGCCTGTACCGCTTCAACACGGCCGAGTCGGCGGGGCTTTCGCCCGTGGCCAACGCCGCGCGCATCCAGCTCATCGGCTCCGGTACGGCGATCCACTGGACCCTCGCGGCACAGAAGCTGCTCGCCGAGGAGTGGGGCGTGGCAGCCGACGTGTGGTCCGCGACCTCCTGGACGGAGCTGCGGCGCGACGCGCTGGAGGCCGACGCGGCCCTGCTGCGCGGCGAGGAGCGGGTGCCGTTCGTCCGCCAGGCGCTGCACGGCGCCGAGGGCCCGGTCCTCGCGGTCTCCGATTACATGCGCCAGGTCCCGGACCAGATCGCGCAGTGGGTCGAGCAGGACTACTCCTCGCTCGGTGCCGACGGTTTCGGTCTGTCCGACACCCGCGAGGCGGCCCGCCGTCACTTCGGTGTGGATGCCCAGTCGATCGTCGTCGCGGCGCTGGCGCAGCTCGCCCGCCGCGGTGAGGTCCAGGCGTCGGCGGTGAAGGAAGCGCGGGAGCGCTACGGGCTGTAGAAGCTCGGGGAGCTGACGTTCGTTCGGAGGGGCACGGCAGTCGCCGTGCCCCTCCGCCGTGTTGCGCGCCCCTTCGCCGTCGTTCGCACGTCTCTTCGTTGTCAGTGGTGCCCTGCATCATGAACCCATGCGCGCTGCCCGCCTGATCAAGATGGTGCTGCTGCTCCAGTCGCGGCCGTCGATGACCGCCGCAGAGCTGGCGCGGGAGCTCGAGGTGTCCGAGCGGACGATCACGCGGGACGCACAGGCGCTCTCGGAGGCGGGGGTTCCGGTGTACGCGGACCGGGGACGGGCCGGTGGGTATCGGCTGGTCGGGGGATACCGGACGCGGCTGACGGGCCTTGCGCGAAGTGAGGCGGAGGCACTGTTCCTGAGCGGGGTACCGGGGGCGCTGCGGGAGATGGGACTGGAGGACACCGCCTCGGCGGCCCGGCTGAAGGTGTCCGCGGCCCTTCTCCCCTCCCTGCGGGACGCCTCGCGGACGGCGGCGCAGCGGTTCCATCTGGACGCCCCCGCCTGGTTCAGCGAGCCCGAGTCCCCCGAGCTGCTTCCCGCGGTCGCGGACGCGGTGTGGGACGACCGGCCGATCGTCGCGCGCTACCGGCGGGGCGAGGCGGAGGTGGAGCGCGCGCTCGAACCGTACGGGCTCGTGCTCAAGGCGGGGGTCTGGTACCTGTGCGCGCGGGTGCCGGACGCGGGGTCCTTCCGGGTGTACCGCATCGACCGCTTCCTCGCGGTCGACCTCGACGAGCAGCGCTTCCGACGGGAAGACGAGTTCGACCTGCCCGGGTTCTGGGGTGAGCGGGCCGAGGAGTTCGCCCGGTCCATCCTGCGCGCGGAGGTCGTCGTACGACTGTCCCCGGACGGTGTGCGACGGCTGCCGTACGTCCTTGATCCCACCTCCGCCAAGGCGGCCCTGGAGGCGCCCGGAGCCCCCGACCCCAGGGGCTGGGTGACCGTCACGCTGCCCGTCGAGTCCGAGGAGGTCGCGCATACGCAGCTCACGGCGCTCGGGCCGGAGGTGGAGATACTCGCCCCGGCCGCGCTGCGGAGGCGCTTCGCGAAGGACGCGGCCCGGCTGGCGGCGCTCTACGGATGACCACACGCTGGAGACCGGTGACCATGGCCTCCGAACCGGTGACCGTGCCGTCAGAACCGGTGACCGTGGCGTCGGGGCCGAGTGACCGAGTGACCGAACCCTCGAATGCGTACGAACCCGGTGGTTTTACCTTCGGCATGTGCACGCATAACAATCTGCGCCACTCCACGTGCGTCCCTCCCGTCCAGGCCCGATGCTTGACCCGTGATGGACGAGACGGAGTTCTGGGAGCTGGTGGACACGACCCGCGAGGCCGCCGAGGGCGACCCCGAGGAACAGGCCGACCTGCTCGTCGAGCGGCTCGTCCAGCTGGACCCGGACGCGGTCCTCGACTTCGCCCGGCACTTCGAGGCCCGCTACAACCGCGCGTACCGCTGGGATCTGTGGGGCGCGGCCTGGGTGCTGCTCGACGGCGCCAGCGACGACGCGTTCGACTTCTTCCGGTGCTGGCTGATCGGCCAGGGCCGGGAGGTCTTCGAGGGCGCGGTGCACGACCCGGACTCGCTCGCCGACCTCCTGGAGGACTTCGACGAGGAGATCGACGGCGACGGCGAGGAGCTGGGGTACGCGGCGGACGAGGCGTACGAGCAGCTCACCGGCGTCGTCGCACCCGACCTGGGCATCCCGCCGGCGACCGCGGAGCCCGAGGGCACGGCGCTCGACCTAGAGAACGAGTCGGTCGTCGCGGAGCGCTACCCCAAGCTGTGGGAGCGGTTCAAGGGCTGATGCGGCAGCGGAGTTGCCGACCCACGCCACGGTTCATGCCAGGGTTCATGCCGCTGCGCGTCGGCGGCCGATGTCCGCGGGGATGTACGCCTGCGTCCGGTCGGCCCGCACGGCGTGGTACAGCGGTGCCGCGTTCGCCTGGTCCAAGGCGGACGCCGTGACTGCCGCCGGACCCAGGACGACCGTCGCCACCGCGCAGAGAACCGTCCAGGGCCTGCGCGCGGCCTGTGCCCAACCGGCCGTCTTCTCCGTGGTATCCATCCGACTGCTCCTCATGATCCCCACCTCCAGTCAGTGCGTACGACGACCGTAGGACGCACGGCTCTGGGGAGTCTGTGAACCACCTGCGGTGCGGCTGTGGCTGACCGCCGGCGTCGCGAGGCAGGGCGGGCGGGGGACGACAGGCCCTGGGGTCGGGGATCCCGACCCTTCCGGATGCTCTCCCACGCCCCGGACCTGACCGGCCCCGTCATCGACCTCGGCTTCGCCGTCCTCGGACAGACTCATCTCCCCACCGCCATCAGGGAGTTGGTCGTCATGGCGGTGGCCGCGCGGACGCGCTGCCGTTACGAGAGCGTGCAGCACACGCCGATCGCCCTGGCCGCCGGGTGACGCCGGAGCAGCTCGTGGTGATCGGGGAGCTCCGGCCCTGTACGCCGCCGGAGTTCACCGAGGCGGAGGCCGCGGCCCTGTCGGCCGCCGCCTCGATCACCGTCGAGCGGACCCTCGAACCGGGCGAACTCGACGCCCTGCGCCGCCACTTCACCGACCGGGAGACGGTCGAGATCATCGTGACCGCCGGGTACAGGTTTTTCGCCCCCGCCGCCCCTGCCCATTCCCGTCACTGGGGGCTGCCGCCCCCAGACCCCCGCTAAAAGATCGCGCAGTTCCCCGCGCCCCTTTTCAGGGGCG